>NZ_JBJXIB010000138.1:0-15326 GCF_046115965.1 Janthinobacterium sp. CG_23.3
TCACCCCCCCCCCCCCTCCCCCAACACCCCCCCCCCCCCCCCCCTCCCCCCCCCCCCCCCCCCCCCCCCCCCCCCCCCCCCCCCCCCCCCCCCCCCCCCCCCCCCGGCCGGCGGCTTACTCGTCGCCGGAGCCGAGCACGGCGCCGCCGACTTTGACGGCGCCCTTGCCGACGGCGACGGTGGCGTCAACGGCGGTCGAGGCCACCGACACGCCCACGCCGACGACCGTCGAGGCGACCGCCACGACGACGCAGCCGCTCAAGGCCGGCAGCAGCGCCACCAGCAGCAGCGCGCTGCGCGCAACGGTAACAACGGCGGCCTGGGACATTACACGCCCAGCAGTTCGACGTCGAAAATCAGGGTCGCGTTCGGTGGAATCGCGCCGCCCGCGCCGCGCGAACCGTAGCCCAGCGCCGACGGGATGATCAGCTGGCGGGTGCCGCCGATTTTCATGCCCTGCACGCCCTCGTCCCAACCCTTGATGACGCGGCCGGCGCCCAGCGGGAATTCAAACGGGTCGTTGCGGTCTTTGCTGGAGTCGAATTTCGAGCCCTTGCTGCCGTCGTCGTTTTGCAGCCAGCCGGTGTAATGGACGACGACGTTCTGGCCCGCTTGCGCCTCGGCGCCTTCGCCGACGCTGACGTCGATGTATTGCAGGCCGGATGGTGTGGTGATTGTGGACATGGTTTTCCTTGTGTGTGGAGGGGCTAATCCTAGATTGTAGAGCAAGCAGTTACAAAGCGCTATTGGGCGTGGCCGGCGCGCGGCGCCGGCCGGAGAGCGAATTGATATCTGGGCGATATCTAGGCAATAAATCGAAGCGCATGCCCGTTTGCACGTAAAATAGCCTTTTCGGACTTTCAAGCGATTTTTTCATGTTCCGCAGTCTACGCCGTATCGTTTTTTCCAGTGTCTGCGCCATCTCGGCCGTCGCGGCCGTCTCGACGGCGCAAGCGGGTGTCGTGGTGGTTCTCAACTCGCGCGACGCCACCATCCAACTGTTGAACCAGGAAACCTTCAGCCCGATCTCCTCGATACCAGTGGGCAAGGAGCCGCACCATTTGATGGAAACGCCGGACGGCAAGTCGCTGATCGTCGCCAGTTCGGTCGGCAACGAGCTGATTTTCCTCGATCCGAAAACCGGTCAGTTGCAGCGCCGCATCAAGGACATCCTTGATCCGTATCAAATCGGTTTTTCGCCCGACCAGAAGTGGTTCATCTCCAATTCCCTGCGCCTGGACCGGATCGACCTGTACCGCTACGACGGCAGCGCGCTGACGCTGGCCAAGCGCATCCCGCTGGCCAAGTTGCCTAGCCACATGGCCTTCAACGCCGCCAGCACCATGGCCTTCATCACCCAGCAGGGCAGCGACCAGGTCAGCGGCATCGATCTGGCCACGCAAACGGTCAAGTGGACCATGCCGGTTGGCAAGCTGCCGGCCGGCATCGCCATGACGCCGGACGACAAATACCTGCTCGTCGGCATCATGGGCAGCGACTACGTCGAGGTGATCGACTGGAAGAGCCAGAAAATCGTCAAGCGCATCAAGGCCGGCGCCGGCACCCACAATTTCCGCGCGCTGGGCGACAAGCGCCACACCTTCGTCTCGAACCGGGTCTCGAACACGATCAACATCATCGACCAGCACACGCTGGAAAACGTTGGCACCATCAACGTGCCGGGCGGCCCGGACTGCATGGAGGTCAGCGCCGACGGCAAGACCATGTGGGTGACTTTGCGCTGGATTAAGAAAGTCGCGGTCATCGACTTGACCACGCGCAAGGTTGTCAAGTTGATCCCGGTCGGCCGTTCGCCGCACGGCGTGTATTTCGCCGGCCACTCGCCGCGCATTTAAGCGCGGCATGCCGATTCCGACCCCGCCCGCCCCGGCGCCGCGCGCCGCCCTGATCGCCGGCGCGCTGGCGGCGGCGCTGCAAGTGGCCGCGCCGGCCGCCGCCGCGCCGGCCTGCCAGGGCACGATTTACCTGACCTTCGACACCGGCAGCCAGTCGCAGGCCGAGCTGATCGCCAGCACGCTCGGGCGGCACCGCGTCAAGGCCACCTTCTTCCTGGCCAACGAAAAGACCAGCCGCGGCGACTATTCGCTGGACCCGTCCTGGGCCGCCTACTGGAAGGCCCGCGTCGCCGAGGGCCACGCCTTCGGCTCGCACACCTTCGACCACGTCTACCTGCGCCGCGACGCCGCGCCCGGGGCCATCGCGGTGCAGCCGCAGTTCGGCGCCAACGCCGGCAAAACGCTCCACTGGAGTGCGCGCCAGTTGTGCGAGGAAATCGAACGGGTCGACCGGCGCTTCCAGGAACTTACCGGCGCCAAGCTCGACCCGCTCTGGCGCGCGCCCGGCGGGCGCGTCTCGGCCGCCAGCATAGCCGCCGGCAAGGCTTGCGGCTACGCCCACGTGGGCTGGGCCAAGGCCGGTTTCTCCGGCGACGAACTGTCCAGCGAAGCCTACCCCAACCCGCTGCTGCTGCAACGCGCGCTGGCCAACTTGCGCGACGGCGACATCTTCGTCGCGCACATGGGCATCTGGTCGCGCCGGCAGGCGTGGGCGCCGGCCAACCTGGAACCGCTGATCGTCGGCCTGCAACAAAAAGGCTTTTGCTTCGCCACGCTGCGCGAGCATCCCGACTATAAACCCCTCATGAAGCGTCCATGATCCAATTTTTAATCGATGGCTTCGGCGCCACCCAGGGCTGGCTGTTCGAACACGCCATCCAACCCTTGATTTACCAGTTCGGCTTCGGCGCATTCACCGAGGAAGCCTTCGAGGGCACCGAGTGGCTGCTGATCGGCGTGTGCGAGCTGGCGCTGCTGTTCGTCGTGCTGCGCCCGCTGGAGGCGCTGATTCCGGTGCACCAGATCAGCGACCGGCGCGCGCGCTGGAACGACTTCGTCTACACCGTGCTGCACCGCGTCGGCCTGTTCCCGCTGCTGATCTTCTTCACGCTCGACCCGCTGATGGATAGCCTGGCCGGCGCGTTGCGGCTCGACGGGGTGCACCCGGTCAACCTGGAAACCTTGTGGCCGGGCATCAGTCCGATCGCCAGCTTCCTGCTGTACTTTGTCGTGCTCGACTTCTTCGACTACTGGTACCACCGCGCCTCGCACGTGTTCAACTGGTGGTGGGGCCTGCACAGCCTGCACCACAGCCAGCGCAATATGAACTTGTGGAGCGACGACCGCAACCACCTGCTCGACGACCTGCTGCGCGACGTCTTCATGGCGCTGATCGCGCTGGGCATCGGCGTGCCGCCCGGCCAGTACGTGTTGCTGGTGTCGGTCTCGCGCATCCTGCAAAGTTTGCAGCACGCCAACGTGCGCATCCATTTCGGGCGCGTCGGCGAACGCCTGCTGGTGTCGCCGCGCTACCACCGCATGCACCACGCCATCGGCGTCGGCCACGAATCGAAGGGCAAGGGCAGCCTGGGCGGCTGCAATTTCGCCGTCCTGCTGCCGATCTGGGACATCGTCTTTCGCACCGCCAACTTCACGGCGGAATACGCCGCCACCGGCGTGCGCGGCCAGTATCCCTACATCAACGCCGCCGGCAAGGCGATCCCGGGGCGCGACTACGGCCGCGGCTTCTACAGCCAGCAATGGCTGGGCCTGAAGCGCATGCTCGAATACATGCGCCGGAGCCCGGACTGATGCGCGCCGTGCTGAACGCCTATGGCCGCGCGCTGCTGTCGCAGTTGCACGGCCGCATGATCTTGCTGAGCCTGATCCCCTTCGCGCTGTCGGTGGCCCTGTGGGCCGCGTTGCTGTGGCTGGGCCTGCAACCGCTGGTCGACGCCCTGCACGGCTTTTTCGTCGAGCACGACGGCTTTCGCCTCAGCGGCGGCGTGCTGGGCGCGCTCGGCCTGGGCATGCTGAAGACCGTCATCGTGCCGCTGATCGCCATGTTCCTGCTGCTGCCGCTGATGATCTTGACGGCGCTGCTGTTCATCGGCGTGGCGGCGATGCCGGCGGTCGGGCGCCACGTCGGCGGGCGGCATTTCCCGCAACTGGAGAAAAAGCGCGGCGGCAGCTTCGCCGGCAGCCTCAAGACCAGCTGCGGCGCCTTCCTGGTATTCGTGCTGGGCTGGTTCGTCACCTTGCCGCTGTACGTCTTTCCGCCGCTGGCGCTGCTGGCCCAGGCGCTGCTGTGGGGCTGGCTGACCTGCCGCGTCATGGCCTACGACGCGCTGGCCGACTACGCCAGCGAGGACGAGCGGCGCGCGCTGATGCGCACCCGGCGCTGGCCCCTGCTGGCGATCGGCCTGGTCTCGGGCGCGGCCGGCTCGCTGCCCGGCCTGTTGTGGATGGGCGGCGCCATGTCGGTGGTGTTCTTCCCCTTCCTGGCGATGCTGGCGATCTGGTTGTATGTGCTCATATTCATCTTTACCGGCCTGTGGTTCGCCTATTTCTGCCTTGCGGCGCTGGGCGCGCTGCGCGGCGCCGGCGGCGCCGGGGAAGCGGCGGCGGCCGAGGCTTGAACGCGCCGGGCGCCACGGCCGCTAGCGCGGGCTTTGCAATCCCTACTTTCGACTATCACACAGGAGCGGCTATGGCTATCGGACTGATCATCATCGGCGACGAAATCTTATCGGGCAAGCGGGTCGACCAGCACTTCGCCAAGGTCGTGCAACTGCTCGGCGCGCGCGGCCTGCAACTGGGTTGGGCCGAATACCTGGGCGACGAGCCGGAGCGCATCGCGGCGACGCTGAAGCGCACCTTCGCCGGCGGCGACATCGTGTTTTGCTGCGGCGGCATCGGCGCCACGCCGGACGACCATACCCGCCAGGCCGCCGCCACGGCGCTGGGCCGGCCGCTGCGCCTGCACCCGGGGGCCAGGGACAGCATCCAGCAGCGCATCCTGGAGGTGGCCGCCGAGGCCGGCCGCACGGTCGACCTGGAGGCGCCGGACAATCTGCACCGCCTCAAAATGGCCGAGTTCGCCGAGGGCGCCGAGCTGATCCCGAACCCGTACAACAAGGTCGCCGGCTTCGCGCTGGGCACGCATTACTTCGTGCCGGGCTTCCCGGTGATGGCCTGGCCGATGATCGAATGGGTGCTCGACACCCATTATCCGCAGCTGTTCAACCGCGACGCCCGCACCGAGCAGGCGGCGCTGGTGTTCGAGGCGGCCGAGTCGACGCTGACGCCGCTGATGGAGGCGCTCGAGGCGCAGTTCGCGCTGGTGAAGGTGTTCAGCCTGCCGCACGTGGGCGACGCCAAGACGCGCCGGCATATCGAGCTGGGCGTCAAGGGCGAGCCGGCCCAGACGGCGGCCGCCTTCGCGCTGCTGTGCGCCGAACTGGAACGACTGGAGGTCGAGTACACGGAGATTTAATAACAAAATACTAGCGTCGGAAAACCCCGCTTTCTGGCGGACCGATGCGGCGCTGGCCGAATCCGGGACGCGCCGTTGTTTTTTTGCGAAAATCTCAACTGAAGCGGGTTTTTTATACACGCCACCCGGTCGCCGCGGTGCCGATGTGGTGGAATGGTAGTGCGACGCCGGCATGCGCCGGCGCCACGGCCGAACATTTCCAACCGACCGACAGTTTTACGCTCACTGAACCACGACTGACAGGTTTGACACATATGGGCACCTCCGAGAACCTGCTGCGCGTCGCCACGGCAACGCGCGCGTACCGTGTGCGACGCGCGTCGCGCGGCGGTGCGGCGGCGCCGGGGGCCGGCATATGTTAAGCAACCGCCGCTTTTCCCGCCCGCGCGTCGTGGTGCGCGCGGTGCGCAAACTGCGCGCCGGCGCGGCCGCGTTGCGCTACGGCCGGCCGCGGCCAGTCCCTTTTACCCATTTTCATCCTATGACACAAACAAGCGCACATATGGCCCCGGCCGACGTTCCGGTCCCGCCCCAAGAAGACGCCCCGGCGCCGCCAGCGGCGCCGAAAAAACCCCGCCGCCTCAAGGCCATGTTGCTGTTGATCCTGCTGGCGCTGCTGCTGGCGGCTGCCTGGTGGGGCGTGCGGGAAAGCCGCACCTCGGCGATGCAGGCGCGGTTCTTCACGCAACTGGTCGGCAAGCTCAAGTACACGGTCGAGGCCGGCCCTAGCCCGGCCGCGTCGATCCGTTTCCCGCAAGACAGCCCGTACGACGAGCGGCTCGGCTACGCCAACCTGCCGGACTTCCTCGGCAAGCTCAAGAGCAAGGACTACCTGGTCACGTCGCAGGCGCGCTTCTCGCCGAAGATGGTGGAACTGGCCGACATGGGCGTGTTCGCCACCTACCGCGAAAAGACCAAGGTCGGCCTGGCCATCCTCGACTGCCGCAGCGAGCCGCTGTTTACCGCCAGCTATCCGGAGCGCGTCTACAACGGCTTCGCGCACACCCCGGCCATCCTGGTGAAAAGCCTGCTGTTCATTGAAAACCGCGAGCTGCTCGACCCGACCTATCCGAAGCGCAACCCGGCGGTCGAGTGGGACCGCCTCAGCAAGGCCGTGCTCGACAAGTCGCTCAACACGCTGGGCGGCCACCGCAGCGGCGGCGGCAGCACGCTGGCGACGCAGATCGAGAAATACCGCCACTCGGCCGAGGGCCGCACCGGCTCGATGAAGGACAAGCTGCGGCAGATGGTCTCGGCCACCCTGCGCGCCTACCAGCAGGGCGAGGACACCACCGAGGTGCGGCGGCAGATCGTCGTCGACTACCTGAACACGGTGCCGCTGTCGGCCAAGCCCGGCTACGGCGAGGTCAACGGCATCGGCGACGGCCTGTGGGTCTGGTACGGGCGCGACTTCAACGAAGTCAGCGGCGAGCTGAAGGGCAAGCTCGACCAGCCCGGCAGCGCGCTGGCCTACAAGCAGGCGCTCAGCCTGCTGATCGCGCAGCGCCGGCCGTCGCACTACCTGGGCGCCGGCGACGAGGATCTGGAAGAGCTGACCAACAGCCACCTGCGCCTGCTGGCCCAGGCCGGCGTCATCACGGCGCAACTACGCGACGCCGCCACCGCCGTCAAGCTGCACACGGCGGCCGCCTCCGGCGCGCAACTGGCGCAGCCGATTTCCTTCGTCACGCGCAAGGCTTCGAACGCGGTGCGCACCCACCTCGGCGGCCTGCTCGGCGACGCCCGCCTGTACAACCTCGACCGGCTCGACCTGAGCGTGGTCAGCACGCTCGACGCGCGCGCCCAGAAGGACGTCACCACCGTGCTGCGCCAGTTGCGCGACCCGGAGGCGGCCAAGGCCGCCGGCCTGACCGGCAAGGGCATGCTGGGCAACGGCGACCCGGCCAACGTCGTCTACAGCTTCACGCTGCTGGAAAAGGGCGAGCAGGTCAACCGCCTGCGCCTGCAGACCGACAACTTCGACCAGCCGCTCGACATCAACGACGGCGCCAAGCTCGACCTCGGTTCGACCGCCAAGCTGCGCACGCTGGTGACGTATATGGACATCGTCGCGCAATTGCACAAGCGCTACGGCGGCATGGACGCGGGCGCGCTCGGCAAGGCCGTGGTCGACCCCAAGGACACGCTGTCGCAGTGGGCCATCGGCTACTTCAAGGCGCTGCCGCTGGACAAGGGCCGCGACCTGCCGGCGATGCTCCAGGCCGCGCTCGAGCGCAAGTATTCGGGCGGCCCGGGCGAAGGCTTCTTCACCGGCGGCGGCGTGCACTACTTCAACAACTTCTCCAAGCTCGACGACAGCCGCATCCTCACCGTGCGCGAGGCGTTGCGCCAGTCGACCAACCTGGTGTTCGTGCGCCTGATGCGCGACGTCGCGCGCTTCTACATGTTCCAGACGCCGGGCTCGTCGGCGTCGCTGCTGGCCGACTCGGACGACCCGCGCCGCGCCGTCTACCTGAGCCGCTTCGCCGACAAGGAAGGGCGCGAGTTCCTGCAGCGCTTCTACCAGAAGTACAAGGGCAAGAACGCCGCCGAGCAGGAAAAAGTGCTGCTCGGTAGCATACGCGCCACCCCGGTTCGCTTGAGCAATATCCACCGCTCGATCGCCCCCGAGGCCAGCGTGGAACAGTTCGCCGCCTTCCTCAAGGACAACCTGCCGTCGCAAAACGAAGTGCCGGCCGAGCGCGTGGCCAAGCTGTACCAGCAGTACGCCATCGGCAACTGGTCGCTGGCCGACCGCGGCTACCTGGCCAACGTCCACCCGCTGGAACTGTGGATGGTCGGCTACCTGCGCGGCCACGAGGGCGCGACGCTGTCGCAAATGGTCGCCGCCAGCGACAAGGAGCGCCAGGAAGTGTATAAATGGCTGTTCTCGACCCACCGCAAGCACGCCCAGGACCGGCGCATTTCGGAATTGCTGGAACTGGAGGGCTTCCTGGAAATCCACCGCCAGTGGAAAAAGATGGGGTATCCGTTCGACTCGCTGGTGCCATCCTACGCCACCACGCTGGGCGCCTCGGCCGACCGGCCGGCGGCGCTGGCCGAAATGATGGGCATCCTCATCAACGGCGGCGTGCGCAAGGCCAGCCAGCGCATCGAATCGCTGCACTTCGCCGCCGGGACGCCGTACGACACCACCGTCAAGCGCGCTACCAGCAGCGCCAACGAACAGGTGCTGGCGCCGGAAGTGGCGCGCGCGGTGGTTGACGCGATCGCCGAAGTGGTCTCCAACGGCACCGCCAAGCGCGTCAAAAGCGCCTTCGTCAAGGCCGACGGCAGCGTCATCCCGGTCGGCGGCAAGACTGGCACCGGCGACCAGCGTTTCGACGTCTACGGCGGCGGCGGTCGGCTGATCGAGTCGCGCTACGTGAACCGCTCGGCCACTTTCGTCTTCAACATCGGCGAACGCTTCTTCGGCAGCATGACCGCCTATGTGCGCGGCCCGGACGCCAAGAACTACGACTTCACCAGCGCGCTGCCGGTGCAGTTGCTGGTGGTGCTGGCGCCGAAACTGATGCCGCTGATCGAGCCGCCGGCGCCAGCCGCCGGCGCGCTGCTGAAGACCGCGGCCGGCCCGGCGCCGGGCCCGGCCGCGCCGGCGCAATGCGTCGGTGGTTGAGGGGAAGTGAGGGGGGCCGCGCCAGCGAACGGAAGCGGCGGTCTTACACCGGGGTCGGACCCTCGGGGTCAGGCCCCGGTGCGGCGCCGGCGTTACGGCGTGCCGTTGCGCCCGTGCAGCATGAAACCGGGGCGCTGGCTCAGGCGCTCGTAGTAGGCTGCCACGGCCGGGTAGTCGGGCCGCTTCATCGGCGTCATGTACCAGCGGTTCACCGACAGACCCAGCACCACGTCGGCCAGCGTGAAGCCGGGTCCGGCCACGTACTCGCCGCCGCCCTGCAAATGGCGCTCCAGCATGGCGGTGTGCTTGACCCAGTTGGCCATGCCGGCCTCCAGTTCGGCGGCGTTGCGGTGCTGCGGACTCTCGCGCACCAGCGCCATGAAGGCGTATTTCCACGAATTGTTCAAGTCCGTGGCTTGCCAATCCATCCATTTTTCGACGTGGGCGCGGGCTTGCGGCGCGCGCGGCAGCAAGTCCTCGCGTTCGTGCCGCGCGCACAGGTAGCGGCAGATGGCGTTCGATTCCCACAGCACGAAGTCGCCGTCCTTGATGACGGGTACTAGCGCGTTCGGGTTCATTCGGAGAAATTCCGGGTCGGCGGTAGACCGGAACCCCGCGCCCCAGTCCTCGCGTTCAAAGGGAATGCCGATTTCGGCGCAGGTCCACAGCACTTTGCGCACGTTGATGGAAGACGCCTTGCCCAGTATTTTCAACATAAACTTCCCTGTTTAATAAACATCGTTCCACTGTACCCGAATTGACGCGGCGCCGCATGGACAAGCCCCTTGCATAGTTGCGCAAATATTGGCATGGTATCAACCCATGAAACCTATGCGCTATACCATGTCCAAAATCCTGACGTTCACGCGTTTTTCGGTGCGCGACCTGCTCGTCACCGCCGGCCCCACCATCGCCGTCATCGTCGCCGTCTGCGCCGTCGCCTACTGGCTGGTCGACCCGGCGCCGCCGCGCAAAGTGAGCCTGGCCACGGGCCAGGACAACAGCGCCTATAGTGAATTCGGCAAGCAATACGTCGCCGCGCTGGCCAGGCACGCCATCGTCGTCACGCCGCAGCCTTCGCTCGGCTCGCAGGAAAACCTGCAGCGCCTGAACCAGGGCGCGGTCGATATCGCCTTCGTGCAAAGCGGCTCGACCGAACAGGCCGAGGCCGAGCGCAAGGGATTGATTTCGCTGGGCAGCTTGTTTACCGAGCCGGTCTGGCTGTTCATGCGGGAGGAAAAATCGATCAATCAGTTGACCCAGCTCAAGGGATTGAAAATTAATCTGGGACCGGAGGGCAGCGGCGTGCCGCGCCTGTTCAAGCAGGTGCTGGCGGTCAACGGCGTCGAGGCGGCCGACCTGGTCATCGGCGGGCTGGAAAACACCCCGGCCACCGTGGAATTGCTGGAGGGGCGCATCGACGCGCTGGTGTTTAGCTCGGCGCCGGAGGCGCCGCTGATCCAGATGCTGCTGCAAACGCCGGGCATCACCCTGTTCGACTTCGCCCAGGCCGAGGCCTACACCCGGCGCCTGCCGTTCCTGACCCATGTGACCTTGCCGCGCGGCATCGTCGATCTGGGCCGCGACCTGCCAGGCCAGGACTACCAGTTGATCGCGCCGACCGCGACCCTGGTCGCGCGCGAGGACTTGCATCCGGCGCTGATCGACCTGTTCGTCCAGGCCGCCGGGCAGATCCACGGCGGCACCGGCTGGTTCCAGCAGCAGGGCCAGTTTCCGTCGGCGCGGTATACCGAAATTCCGGTGGCGCGCGAGGCCGCCAAGTTCTACAAGGACGGCGCGCCGATGTTGCAGCACTATATGAGTTTTTGGCTGGCCAATTTCTTCGACCGCATGTGGGTGCTGGTGGTGGCGCTGGGCGCGCTGATCCTGCCGCTGTCGAAGGTGGTGCCGCCGCTGTACGTGTGGCGCATCCGTTCGCGCGTGTACCGTTGGTACGGCCAGTTGCGCACCGTCGAGCAGGCGCTGGAGGAGGCGCCGGAGGAGCGCCGCGCCGAGATCTACGCCGAGCAACTCAAGCGCCTGAATGAAATCGAGGAAATGGTCAACCAGATATCGATACCGCTGTCGTTCGCGGACGGCCTGTACGGCCTGCGCAGCCACATCAACTTCGTGCGCCAGCGCGTGCTCGGCCTGATGGCCGGCAACTCGGCGGAAGCGGCCGTCGTGGTGGATTGAGCCGGGGTTGGCCCCTGATACCGCTACGTTAAGGCTTTGCGTAGATCGGCTTAAGCCGGAACGGCGTAACCCGACTGGCGTCGGCAGCGGCTCGGCGTCGGATTACGCTGTCGCTAATCCGACCTACGGAAGCTCAAGGTAGCGGTATTAGGGGCGGGCCCGAGGGTCGGACCCGCCGGCGGCGCCGCGGTTTTAGGCGCGGCGCGGGCGTCTCATTTCACGCTGAGCACGGTGATCAGCGCCAGGAACAGCAGGAACACGCTGCCGACGACAAACAGCAGCAGCGCGGTGCGCCACAGCGCCGCGCGGCGGCTGATGCCGTAGGCGCCGCGCAGTTGCACAAACATGTGCAGCGGCGGCGCGAGCAGCAGCAAGCTGATAAACAAGGTGTCGGCGTCGAGCTTGGCGAGCACCGCCAGTACGCTGAACAGCAATGACATGAAGCACAGCGAATACAGCGAAAACACGGCGTGGTCGTACATGGTGATGTCGCGCCGGCGCACGAACATCAACCAGAGGAAGGGCAGGGTGATCGGCACCAGCGCGAAGGAGAACTTGTAGGCGGTGTTCTTCAGCTTGTAGAGCATCAGGTCGGGGTTCTTCAGCGCGCGTTTGAGCGGCAGGCCGATGCTTGGATCGTCGGTCGTGATGATGCTCGACCAGTCGCGCCGCTCCTCTTCCGGCGCCGCCGTGGCGGGGGCCGTCCCCGCCGCCGTCTTTCGGGCGGCCTTGGCGTCGAATTCCTGGAGTATGTTTTGGTTCAGCGCCAACGCGGCGCGCTCGCTCTCCAGTTCGCTGCGCGCTGCGGCCAGGTCGGCGTGGCTCGGCTCGCCGCCGGCGCGCGCCTGCAGCTTGGCCAGCGCCGCCTCGGCGCGGCCGACTTCGGCCTGCTTGTCGGCCACTTCGTCGACCAGTCCGCTCCGCGACCCGGTGTTGCCCGGCCCCTTCACGTTGATGCTGCCGCTGGTGTACGAGAACACAAAGAACATCAGGAAGATCATGAACAGGAACAGGCCGAGCGGCGAGACGTAGCGCGCGCGCTGGCCGTTGACGTAACGCCGCGTCAGTTGGCCGGGCTGGGCCACCAGCATCGGAATGGTGCGCCAACCCTTGGCGTCGAAATGCAGCATGCCGTGCAGGACTTCCTCGCCCAGGTGCAGCAGGGAGCGATGCACGTGCGCGGCCTGGCCGCAGGCGTGGCAGTATTGTCCGCTCAACGGCGTGGCGCAATTGGCGCAATTGGCGTCGTGCTGGCCTGCGGCCTTGCCGCCTTCGCCTTCGATAGCGCTGGCCGCCAGCCCGGCCGTGAGCAGCGCGCCGACCGATTCGATTTCCATACTCATCCCGCGCTCCAAGTAGTTGTCGCGCAGATTGTACCGAAATAATCGATGAGATTATTGTAAAACCAAGCTTTCCTTATGGAATTAGTCGAAACCCTCGAATGGTTTACGCGCCCAGCCAGGGCAGGCCGCACTTGCACCAGCCGGCCACGTGTTTGCGATGGCCGTGTTCGTCCTTGTCGCCCTCGAAGCCTTCGAGGATGTCGAAGCAGTGCGCGTAGCCGTTTTCGGTGGCCAGCTTGGCCGCATGGCGCGAGCGCACGCCGGAACGGCACAGGAACAGCAGCACCTCGTCCTTGCCGGCGGCGGCGGCCAGTTGCGCCAGGAAGTCGGGGTTGGCCGCGCCGCCCGGGTAGGTGCTCCATTGCACCGCGCCGTGCTGGGCGGCGGGAATATCCACCCGGCCGACCCAGTCGCGCTCGGCGTTGGTGCGCACGTCGATCAGTTTGATGGTCGGGTCCGCTTCCAGCAGCGCGTGCGCCTCTTGCGGCGTGACGGCGCCCGCATAGGGTGCGGGCTGGATGCGGGCGCGCGCGGCGCCCAGGATGTCGGCGACAAAGCTCATGGTATTTCTCCGGTCGGAGTGGAAGAAGGATGGCTTGATTATAGTGCGCGCCGGACGCTTCGTCGCGGCCGGCGCAATGCACCGCAACGATGCGTTTTTGGCGTTTTTGAAAAAAACGCACAAGGATAGTGCGATAATCGTTTTTTGCACTTCTTTAGTGCGTTATTGATGTGGCGCAAAGTAGTGCAAAAAAGTTCACGAAGGCGGAAATACCGCTGTCTTTTCAAGCGCTTGCCGGCGGACTCGGCAATTTGCCCGGGCTACCGGGGCTGGCATGGAATCTGCTATCATTTCATTGAGTTTTGGTCGCACGCAATGTTCGCTTGGCGCCGCATGATCAGCCAGTAAGACATGGTCGGCTCACCCCACATTTATTTAGGAGATACGCATGGCAATGACAGCCGCAGAAGTCTTGAAAATGGCAAAAGACAACGAAGTGAAATTCGTTGATTTCCGCTTTGCCGACACCCGTGGTAAAGAACAACACGTGACTGTTCCCGTGTCGCATTTCGATATGGATAAATTTGAATCCGGCCACGCCTTCGACGGTTCGTCGATCGCCGGCTGGAAGGGCATCGAAGCGTCCGACATGATCCTGCTGCCGGATCCCAACACGGCCAACATCGACCCGTTCATGGAAGAGACCACCCTGTTCATGCAGTGCGACGTGATCGAACCGTCGGACGGCAAGGGTTACGACCGCGATCCGCGCTCGATCGCCAAGCGCGCCGAAGCCTACCTGAAATCGTCGGGCCTGGGCGACACCGCCTACTTCGGTCCCGAGCCGGAATTCTTCATCTTCGACAGCGTGCGCTGGAAAATCGACATGTCGGGTTGCTTCGTCAAGATCGGTTCCGACGAAGCCTCGTGGTCGACCGGCAAGGACATCGAAGGCGGCAACAGCGGCCACCGTCCTACCGTCAAGGGCGGCTACTTCCCGGTGCCGCCGGTGGACAGCTTCCAGGACATGCGTTCGGAAATGTGCCTGATCCTGGAATCGCTGGGCATCCCGGTCGAAGTGCACCACCACGAAGTGGCCGGCGCCGGCCAGAACGAAATCGGCACCCGCTTCTCGACCCTGGTCGAGCGCGCCGACTGGACCCAGAACATGAAGTACGTGATCTGGAACGTCGCCCACAGCTACGGCAAGACCGCCACCTTCATGCCTAAGCCTATCGTCGGCGACAACGGTTCCGGCATGCACGTGCACCAATCGGTATGGAAAGACGGCAAGAACCTGTTCGCCGGCGACGGCTATGCCGGCCTGTCCGATTTCGCCCTGTACTACATCGGCGGTATCATCAAGCACGCCAAGGCGCTGAACGCCATCACCAACCCGGGCACCAACTCGTACAAGCGTCTGGTTCCAGGCTACGAGGCGCCGGTCAAGCTGGCGTACTCGGCGCGCAACCGCTCGGCCTCGATCCGCATCCCGCACGTGGCCAATCCTAAGGGCCGCCGCGTCGAAGCGCGCTTCCCGGACCCGCTGGCGAACCCGTACCTGTGCTTCGCCGCGCTGCTGATGGCCGGCCTGGACGGCGTGCAGAACAAGATCCACCCGGGCGAAGCCGCCTCGAAGGATTTGTACCATCTGCCGCCCGAGGAAGACGCGCTGATCCCGACCGTCTGCGCCTCGCTGGAAGAAGCGCTGGACGCGTTGAACAAGGACCGCGAGTTCCTGACCCGTGGCGGCGTGTTCAGCGACGCCATGATCGACGCCTACCTCGAATTGAAGATGCAGGACGTGCAGCGCATGCGCATGACCACGCATCCGGTCGAATTCGACATGTACTACTCGCTGTAACGGCGCCGCGCCGGCCCGCTGCCGGCGCCGGGGCTTAAAAGAACGCGAGGCGAGCCACACGGCTTTCCTCGCGTTTTTTCATTGATGTTGTATATTCGGCTTGGGCTGATTTATTCGCGCACCGCGAATGGGCTACTGGAATGACAAGCGGATTGAATATGCAGAAAATCGCAGCACCTGCCACTGTACTGGCGCTGGCCGCCGCGCTGGCGCTGGGCGCCGGCGCGCAGGCGCGCGCCGACGGCCAGATTTTTTTGTGCGTCGACGCCGACGGGCGCAAGGAATTGACCGACGTGAACCGCAAGGGCCAGTGCAAGCTGCTCGACCTGCCGGGGGCGATCGCGCCGGCGCCGGTATCAAAGTGCCGCCACTCCCCCTCGGACCCCCCACCCGCCCCACCATGCCCGCCACCGCCTAACCCCCGGCACAATA
>NZ_JBJXIB010000139.1:0-15051 GCF_046115965.1 Janthinobacterium sp. CG_23.3
TCCCCCCCCCCCCCCCCCCCCCCCCCCCCCTCCCCCCCCCCCCTCCCCCCCCCCCCCCCCCCCCCCCCCCCCCCCCCCCCCCCCGACCAGCAGGCCGGCACACAGTATCGCGCTTGGTTTCATGGTTTCTCCTGTCGGCTGACGCTGTCGAGCAGGTCGGCCAGTTGCTTGCTGCGGGCCTGCCGGGAATGCAGGGCGAGGGTGGCGGCGCTGGCCAGCGGCGCACGGCCTTGCCGGGCCAGCGCCAGAAAACGCATCAGCGCGCGGGCGCAGTCGGGCGCCGAATCGAGCCTGCCGATGCTGTCGATGCCGCAGCGCCGCAGCGTGGCCGCGCTGTCGCCGGCGGGGTCGGTAAGCGCCAGCAGCGGGCGCCCGGCGCGCAGGTACTCGTATAGCTTGGCCGGGATCTGCGCGTTGCAGTTCGCCGCCTG
Source organism: Janthinobacterium sp. CG_23.3 (assembly GCF_046115965.1). Classification (NCBI taxonomy): domain Bacteria; kingdom Pseudomonadati; phylum Pseudomonadota; class Betaproteobacteria; order Burkholderiales; family Oxalobacteraceae; genus Janthinobacterium; species Janthinobacterium sp. CG_23.3. Next base: position 432 of record NZ_JBJXIB010000139.1, read on the forward strand.
CAGCAACAGCAGGCCGTCCGCCGTCAACATCTCGGCCAGCGCGGCGCGGTAGGGCAGCGCGGGAGCCAGTTCGACCAGCGCGGCGACGCCGTGGGCGTCGATCAGCGCGCGCAGGTGGGCGTCGTGGCCGCTGGCGCGCAGTACCAGTGTGAACTGGCCGGGAAGCAGTTCGCCATCGCCCTGCAGGCGCGCCAGCGCCGCGAACAGCGCCGTCGGGTCGCGCTCGGAAGGGTAGATGACGCCGCTGTGCAGCAGCCGGAAGCAGTCGCCGGCGCGCCGCCCGGCCGGCAGCTCGGCCGCCGCCGCGGCAAAGTCGCCCTCGTCGTATCCGTTCTCGATGAGGCTGATGCGGTCCTGGCCCAGCGCCGGGAAGCGCGCGCGGTAGGCGCGGATGGCGCCGGGCGTGGTGCAGACCATGCTGGCGCTGTGGGTGAGGATTTGCGCTTCGATCCAGCGGTGCTGGCGGCGCGTGCGCGGGTCGGCCGGGTAGTCGTCGTCGCTCATCGGGTCGCGCTGGTCGGCGATCCACGGAATGCCGCTCAGGCGCTGCAGCGTCAGGCCGATCAGGTGCGCGGTGGCGATCGGATAGCTCGACCAGATGGCGTCGGGGCGGTGCCGGCGGATCAGCGCCAGGCCGGCCGGCACCGCCGTCAGCCACCAGGAAATCCAGCGGTCGGGCCGGGCCAGCCAGGCCGGATAGCGCCCGCGCAGCGCCAAATGGCGCGAGCTGTCGAGCGCGAAGCTGCGCCGCAGCGTCACCTGCGGGCCGGCGCCGGCCGCCTGGCCGTGGCCGGCGCCGGCCGGCCGGTAGGCGCCGACGCTGGCCGTCAGCACGATCGGCTGCCAGCCCGCCTGCGGCAGGTATTCGGAAAACTTCAGCGTGCGCTGGACGCCGCTGCCGCCCTGGTACGGCGGGTAGTGGTAAGCGATCATTAGCACGCGTTTTACCATGACGTGATCCAGTCCGCGCTCAGTTGGGCCACCTGGTCGCGCCACAGGCTGCGCGCGAAGGTGTGGTTGGCCTGCGCCAGTTGCACCTGGCGCAGCAGCGGGCCGGTGCTCAGTTTGCGCCAGGCCGGGCTGCTGGTTTGCAGGTCGGCGAATTCGCGCGCGGTCAGGTCGTCGCCGCTGAGGATGATCAGGACGCGGCCCTGGAAGCGCGACAGCGCCTCGTACATGCGCTGCGGCGCGTTCTGGCCGGCGCCGGCGGCCGCGGCGGCGGGCGGACGCGCGGCGCCGGCCAGTTGCAGCATCGAGCGCAGCGACTGCAACGGCCGGAAGGCGCCGCCGGCGAGCTTGCGCCAGAACGCCGGATCGCGCAGCCGCGCCAGATAATAATGGCGCAGCGTGGCGCGCGCCAGCCCCGGCGCGGTGCGCACCCACGGGTTGAGCAGCACCAGCCCGCGGATGCGCGGGTCGCTGCAGGCGTGCAGCGCGGCGGCGGTGGCGCCGTCGCACAAGCCCCACAGCACCAGCTCGCGCAATTGCGGCACGGCGCTGAAGAACTGCGCCAGCGCGCTGTCGAGGTCCTCGCCGATCTGCTCGTAGTTGCGCGGCGCGCCTTCGCTGTCGCCCATGCCGCGGTAGTCGAAGCGCAGCACCGGAATGCCGCGCTCGGCCAGCGCGCGCGCCAGCAGCGTGAACTGGCGGTGGCTGCCGACCCGGTATTGCGGCCCGCCGGTGACGATCAGCACGCCGCGGGTGCGCGGGCGCGCCGGCAGGCTGAGGATGCCGAACAGCCAGCTGGACTGGCAGGGGAAGCGCAGCGCGCGTTGCTCGACTATCATGCCAGCGCCGTCGTGGTGGTCGCCAGCAGCGGCTGGCATTCGACGATCTCGGTGCTGGACCAGAACGCCTGTCCCCGCACCGGCAGCAAGGTCAGCGCCGCGCCGGCGCTACGCCAACTGGCGGCCAGGCGCGCCGCCGCCGGGCCGACTGCGCCGTCGTTGGCCATCATTTCCAGCCACAGCAGCGCGCAGTGCGGGGGCTGGCCGCCGCCGTCCAGCGCGTCGATGGCGGCGGCCAGCTCCGGCGCCAGCAGGTAGCCGGCGACTTCGACGGCGATGCCGGCGGCCAATTCCTGGCGCGCCGACGGCGCGCCCGCGTCGGCGTCGGCGTCGTTGTCGTTGTGGGCGTCGACGTTGGCCGCCAACATGCGGCTGGCCACGCGCATGCGCAGGAACTGGTCGAGATGGGTCTTGCCCTTGAAAACCGGGTGCCACAGGATGACCCGTTCGAGCGGGCGCGGCGCGCGGTTGGCCAGGTCCAGCGCCAGCAGCGCGCCCAGGCGCAGACCCCACAGGCTGAGCGGGCCGGCGACGCGCCGGGTCAGCCATTCGCAAGCCAGCACCAGGTCGCGCTTCCAGATGTGCCAGCGGGCGCTGGCGAAGTCGCCGCTGCTGTCGCCGCAGCCGTACAGGTCGATTTGCAGCACGCTGTAGCCGAGCGCGGCGAAGGCGCGCGCCTGCTGCGCCGCCATGCGCCGGCTTTTGTTGAGTTCCTCGCCGAACGGATGCACGTAGAGGATCGCGCCGCGCGGGGTTTGCTCCGGCGCCGGCTGGTAGAACAGGCAATAGCGTTCGCCCGGGCTGGCCGGCAGGAAGAACGGCACGGCGGGCAGGCCGATCATTCTGCCAACTTGCCGCGCACAAAATCGGCCAGGGTGCCGAGCGTGGCGAAGTGGCGGGCGTGGATGTCGTCGTCGTCGACGGCGATGCCGAAATGGCTTTCCAGCGCCGTGATAACGCCGACCACGGCCATTGAGTCGAGTTCGGGCACGCTGCCGAGCAGCGGCGTGTCGGCGCTCAAGCCCTGCTGGCCGATGCCGAGGGTGCTCGAGAGGATTAGTTTGACGGCTTCGAGGTGGGGCATAGGGACTCCATGGCGGGCGGGTGGGCAAGGGCGCTGGTGTCGAAGGACAGGCGCGGGAACGCGGCGGGCTGCCGCGACAAATGGAAGTAGGGCGCCCGCGTGGCCAGCATCCACTGCCAGCGGCCGCAGCGCAGGAAGGTGGCGCTGCCCAGCGCGACCGTGCCGATGCTGGCGTGGGCGCGCAGCGAGCCGGGGTTGAAGGCGGAGATGCGGCTGCACGACCAGCGCACGGCGCGCGCGCGCAGCAGGCGGTTGGCTTCGTCCCACAGGCGCGGGAAGGCCAGCCCGAGGCGCTCCTGTGGACGCACCCAGACGTCGAAGTCCCAACACGACTGGGGCGACGCCAGCAGGTAGCGGGCGCGCACCTCGTCCTCCTGGTAGGCGTCGAACAGCAGCCACAGAAAGCCGACCAGTTCGCCGCGCCTGACGGCGGCCAGGCTGCAGGCGCCCTGGGCGTAGCGCCCGGCCAGCACGTCGGCGCGGCGCGGATAGTCCGGCGGCAGTTGCTCGGCGCGCTGGCACAGTTGCACCGCGATCTGCGCGCCGCGGCCGCGGCACAGCGAAGCCGTGCCCACCGCCTGGGCGACAAACTGGTATTTGTACAGCGCCCAGCGGCCGCGCGAGAGCCGGTGCAGCAGCCGGCCGAAGGCGTACCAGGCGGCGTTGAGGCAGCCAAGTTGTGCGACGCTCTGACTAAGACGGTTCGCCATGGGGGAGGGGGGAAGAACGGGGCGCGCAGGCCGACGCTGTCCATTTAACACCGTGCCGGCGCAGCCCGGCTTGAGTCCGCTCAAACGCGGGGCTGGGACGGCGTTTTTCGTAGGACGGGTTAGCCCGGCAGGCGTCATCCGACCTTCGGGAAGCTTAACTTGGCGGCACCGGGCCGCGACTCCGGTTGCCGCCGCTGGTTTCTAGCGTCGCTGCAGCGTCCGCTTCCTGGCTTAGTTGATAAATATCAATGAGGGTAGGGGCGTTTGTCCCAATCATAGTGGGATAAGGCGGGCGCTACGACGCGCCGTCATTTTTTTATCACGGGGAAGACATGGCGCAATTGATACAAGATTTCATTTTCCAGTCCGCGCAGCGCACGCCGCACGCGCCGGCGCTATCCGATCAAGGCGTGCCGCTGAGCTACGCGGCGCTGGCGCAGACGGTGCAGGCCAGCGCCGCCGCGCTGTCGGCGCTGGGGCTGCAGCGCGGCGAACGCGTCGCCGTGTATCTTGAAAAACGCGAAGAGGCGGTGGCGGCGATGTTCGGCGCCGCCGCCGCCGGCGGCGTGTTCGTGCCGGTCAATCCACTGCTCAAGCCGGAGCAACTGCGCCACATCCTGGCCGACTGCAACGTGCGCATCCTGGTCACTTCGCGCGAGCGCCTGAGGCAATTGGTCGAGGTGCTGCCGGGCTGCGAGGACTTGCACACCGTCGTCGTCGTCGGCGGCGACGACGCCGCGCCGGCCGTCGACGGCCTGCGCCTGCTCGGCTGGAACGCCTGCCTGGCCCGGGCCGTGCCCGGCGCCGCGGCGCGCGGCATCGACAGCGACATGGCCGCGATCCTGTACACCTCCGGCAGCACCGGCAAGCCGAAGGGCGTGGTGCTGTCGCACCGCAATCTGGTGGCGGGCGCGCAGAGCGTCGCCGCCTATCTCGGCAACACCGCCCAGGACCGCATCCTGTGCCTGCTGCCGCTAAGCTTTGACTACGGGCTGAGCCAGCTGACGACGGCGTTTTCGTGCGGCGCCTGCGCGGTGCTGATGAACCACCTGCTGCTGCGCGACGTCATCGACACCGTCGAAGAGGAGCGCATCACCGGCCTGGCCGCGGTGCCGCCGCTGTGGATCCAGCTGTCGCAGCTGAGCTGGCCGGCGCTGCCCGGCCTGCGCTACCTGACCAATTCGGGCGGCGCGATGCAGCGCGGCACGCTCGACAAGTTGCGCGCGGCGCTGCCGCACGCCAGCATCTATCTGATGTACGGGCTGACCGAGGCGTTCCGCTCGACCTACCTGGAGCCCTGGCGGCTCGACGAGCGGCCCGACTCGATCGGCAAGGCGATTCCCAACGCCGAGGTGCTGGTGCTGCGCCCGGACGGCACGCCGTGCGACCCCGGCGAGCCCGGCGAGCTGGTCCACCGCGGCGCGCTGGTGGCGATGGGGTACTGGAACGACAGCGAGAAGACCGCCGAGCGCTTCCGTCCGCTACCGCCGCGCCAGCCCGGCCTGACCGTGCCGGAACTGGCGGTCTGGTCGGGCGACACGGTGCGCAGCGACAACGACGGCTTCCTGTATTTCGTCGGCCGCGCCGACGACATGATCAAGACTTCCGGCTACCGGGTCAGCCCGACCGAGATCGAGGAGGTGGTGTACGCCACCGGCCTGGTCGGCGAGGCGGCGGCGCTCGGCGTCGCCCATCCGCTGCTGGGCCAGGCGATTGCGCTGCTGGCCACGGCAGCGCCCGGCGTCGAGCTGGAGCGCCAGGCGCTGGTGGCGGCCTGCAAGGAGCGCCTGCCCGGCTATATGCTGCCGGCGTGGATCGAGGTGCGGGCCGGTTCGCTGCCGCGCAACCCGAACGGCAAGATCGACCGCAAGGTCCTCGCCGTCGAGCTGGCCGGGCTGTTTGGCGGCGGTGCGCGATGAGCGCCGCGACGGCCGCGACGGCGCTGCCGGTGCACGCGGCGATGGACCAGTTCGCGCTGCACGACGATTGCCTGCAACTGGGCGCGCAGCCGCTGACCCGGTTGGCGCAACGCGTCGGCCGCACCCCGTTCTACGCCTATGAACGGGCGCAGATCGAACGCCGCGTCGCGCTGCTGCGCGCGACCCTGCCGGCCGGGCTGCAACTGCATTACGCGATGAAGGCCAACCCGATGCCGGCGCTGGTCAACATGATGGCCGGGCTGGTCGACGGCATCGACGTCGCCTCCGGCGGCGAGCTGAAGACGGCGCTGGACACCGACATGCCGGTTGCGCGCATCAGCTTTGCCGGACCCGGCAAGACCGACGCCGAACTCGCCTGCGCGGTGGCGGCCGGGGTCGTGATCAACCTCGAATCGGAGGCCGAGATGGAGCGCGTCGCCGTCGCCGGCGCGCGTCAGGGGCTGACGCCGCGGGTGGCGCTGCGCATCAATCCGGACTTCGAACTCAAGCACGCCGGCATGAAAATGGGCGGCGGCGCGCGCCAGTTCGGCGTCGACCAACAGCGCGTGCCGGCGATGCTCAGCCGGCTCGGGCAGCTGGGCCTCGACTTCCTCGGCTTCCACATCTTCTGCGGTTCGCAAAACTTGTCGGCGGCGGCGATCGCCGAGGCCCAGGCGCGCAGCGTCGAACTGGCGCTGAGCCTGGCGCCGCAGGCGCCGTCGCCGCTGCGCCTGCTAAACATCGGCGGCGGCTTCGGCGTGCCGTACTTCCCCGGCGAGCGCGCGCTCGACCTGGCCGCGTTGGGGCGCAGCATGGCGGCGCAGATGGCGCTGCTGCGCCTGGCCTCGCCGGAAACCCGGCTGGTGGTCGAGCTGGGCCGCTACCTGGTGGCCGAGGCCGGCGTCTACGTTTGCCGCGTACTGGAGCGCAAGATCTCGCGCGGCCAAGTGTTCCTGGTCACCGACGGCGGCTTGCACCACCACCTGGCCGCGTCCGGCAATTTCGGCCAGACGATCCGCAAGAACTACCCGGTCGCCATCGGCAACCGCATCGCCGGCGGCGCGCGCGAGACGGTGTCGGTGGTCGGCCCGCTGTGCACGCCGCTGGATTTGCTGGCCGAGCGCATGGAAATGGCGCGCGCCGACGCCGGCGACCTGGTGGTGGTGTACCAGTCCGGCGCCTACGGCCTGAGCGCCAGTCCGGGCGCCTTCCTGAGCCATCCGGCCGCGCTGGAGGTGCTGGTATGAGCGGCCTGTGCGGTTGGTTGGCGCCGCACGGCCAGCCGAACCAGGGGGCGGTTGGGGACGGGGCAAGGGCCGAGGCCAGCGCCGCGTTGCTGGCGGCGATGGCGGCGCCGCTGGCGCGCTTCGACGCCAGCGCCGTGACCAGCGTACTCGGCGGCGCCGGCGCGGCGGCGGTCGCGGCCGGCGTCGACAGCAGCCATGTGTTCCACAAGGACGGCCTGCTGATCGCGCTGTGGGGCCGCCCGACGCTGTCGCAGGCCGGCGCGCTGGACGGCGCCGCGCGCGTGCCGGCGCTGGCGGCGCGTCTGGCGCAGTTGTGGCGCAACTACGGCCCGAACGCCTGCGCCTCGCTGGCCGGTCCGTTCGCGCTGTGCATCCTCGACGAGCTGAGCGGCGAGGCCTTGCTGGCGGTCGACCGCAGCGGCACCCATTCGCTGTACTACCAAAGCTCGTCGCGCCAGGGCTTGCTGTTCGCCTCGTCGGCCGACGCCCTGATCGCCCATCCGGCGGCCGGCTCGGGACTCGACCCGCAGGCGCTGTATAACTACCTGTACTTCCACACGGTGCCCGGACCGGGGACGATTTACGCCGGCCAGCAGCGCTTGCTGCCGGGCGAATACCTGCACTACCGCGGCGGGCGGCTCAGCCGCGGCGCCTACTGGACCATGGCCTACCAGGAAGCCCAGGCGCAGCCGTTCAAGTCGCTCAAGGCGGAATTCCTCGGCACGCTGCGCCGTTCGGTCGAGGAAAGCGTCGGCCCGAACGGCACCGGGGCTTTCCTCAGCGGCGGCACCGACAGCTCGACGCTGGCCTGCGTGCTGGGCCAGGTTTCGGGACGGGCCGCGCGCACCTACTCGATCGGCTTCGACGCGCCCGGCTACGACGAGATGGCCTACGCGCGCCTGGCCGCCAGCCACTTCGGCACCGAGCACCACGAGCTGTACGTGACGGCCGACGACGTCGTCAAGGCGGTGCCGCGGATCGCCGCGGTGTTCGACCAGCCGTTCGGCAACGCCTCGGCCGTGGCGGCGTTTTACTGCGCCGAGATGGCGCGCGCCGACGGCGTGACGCGGCTGCTGGGCGGCGACGGCGGCGACGAACTGTTCGGCGGCAACGAGCGCTACGCCCGCCAGGCCCAGTTCGCCCGCTACGAGCGCGTGCCGGCGCTGCTGCGCCAGGTGGTGCTGGAGCCGCTGCTGTTCAAGCTGGCCTCGGGACAGCAGCAAAAGCTGCTGTGCAAGGCGCGCAGCTATATCGAACAGGCCACGCTGCCGCTGCCGGCCCGGCTGGAAAGCTACAACCTGCTGCAGCGCTACGGCCACCACAAGGTGCTCGACGACGAGTTCCTGCTCAACATCGACCCGGGCGCGCCGATGGGCAGCCTGAACGAGGCCTACTGGCTGACCGACGGCAACAGCCAGATCAACCAGATGATGGCGTTGGACCTGAAGTTCACGCTGGCCGACAACGACTTGCCGAAGGTGGTCAAGGCCTGCGAGCTGGCCGGCGTGGAAGTCGCTTTCCCCTTCCTGAACGACGCGATGGTGGCGTTTTCGGCGCGCCTGGCGCCGCAGCAAAAACTCAACGGCACGCGGCTGCGCTATTTCTTCAAGCAGGCGCTGCGCGACATCCTGCCGCGCGCCATCATCCGCAAGGAAAAGCACGGTTTCGGCCTGCCGTTCGGCCTGTGGCTGCAAAGCCACCAGGGCTTGCGCCAGCTGGCCTTCGACAGCCTGAGCGACTTGAAGGGCCGCGGCATCGTGCGCGCCAGCTTCATCGACGAGCTGCAAACGCGCCACCTGGCCGAGCACCCGGCCTACCACGGCACCATGGTATGGGTCTTGATGATGCTGGAGCAGTGGTTCAAGCAGCGCCAGGTTGAACCGCGGGTGGCGCCGTGACGGAGCGCGACGAGCCGGCGCCGCGCGGCGGGGGCGCCTGGAACACCGGCACGCACGCCGATTTCTTCGCCTATTACGAAAAGGAGAGCGACAGCGAGGCGGCGCGACAGCGCTTCGCGGCGATCCAGGCCACGCTGCTGCGCCTGCTCGGGCGGCCGCAGCGCGCGCTGGCGGTGGCCGACATCGGTTGCGGCGCGGGCACCCAGTGCCGCCTGTGGGCCCAGCACGGCCACCAGGTGCACGGCGCCGACATCAACGCCGCGCTGGTCGAGCTGGGGCGCCAGCGCGCCGCGCAGGCCGGGCTGGCGATCGACTTCGCGGTCGCCTCGGCCACCGCCTTGCCATGGCCGGACCAGTCGATGGACCTGTGCATCGCGCCGGAACTGCTCGAGCACGTGGCCGACTGGCAGGGCGTGCTGGCCGAGCTGGTGCGCGTGCTCAAGCCGGGCGGCGCGCTGTTTCTGAGCACCAGCAACCGCCTGTGTCCGCGCCAGCAGGAATTTACGCTGCCGATGTATTCCTGGTATCCGGGCTTCGTCAAGCGCCGCGTGGTGGCGCTGGCGCTGAGCACCCGGCCGGAGCTGGCCGGCTACGCCGTCTATCCGGCCGTCCACTGGTTCACCTTCTACGGCCTGCGCGACCACTTGGCCGCGCGCGGCGTCGTCTCGTTGGACCGCTTCGACATGATGGACGTCAGCGGGCGCGGCGTGCTGGTGCGCGCGGCGCTGGGCCTGATCCGGGCGCTGCCGCCGCTGCGCTTGCTCGCCCATGTCGCGACCTCGTACACGGTCCTGCTGGGCGTGAAGGAGTCATGCGGCGGTAACACTGCGCATGCCGGCGGCGCAAGCCACACACCAGAGGCGTAACCGCGGGGGCGCACCCTGGGGGGCTGGCCCCGGCCGCCAGCCGCTGGTTTCGCTTGTTGCAACGCCGAAGCCGCCGCTTGCTTCTTACTGCGCGACGCCCTGGTCCCAGCGGCGCTGCATTTCCGCCGGTGTCACGTCTTCGATGCGCGAGGCCAGCATCCAGCGATGCCCAAACGGGTCGACCAGGGTGGCGCAACGGTCGCCGAAAAATTCGTCCGTGGCCGGACGCAACAGCTTCGCGCCGGCCGCCTCCGCCAGCGCGATGGTGGCGTCGACGTCGGCCAGGTACAGGTGGATCGTCACCGGCGAGCCGCCGATGCGCAGTGGTCCCAGCGCGAAGTCGGGGTATTCGTCGGCCAGCAGCAGATTGGCGTCGCCGATGCGCAGTTCGGCGTGGCCGATCTTGCCGTCTGGCCCGGTCAGGCGGAACAGTTCGTTTGCGGCGAACACGCGTCGATAGAAGTCAATGGCCTCGGCGGCGCCGTCGACGATCAGGTAGGGCGTCACGCAATGTTTCGGAGTGGGAAGCGGTGTACTCATGTATAGCTCCTTTGTGAAATAATGGTGTTATTCAGTGGTGTATTGTTACATAGATAAGGCCGGCGCCCATCCCTTTTCGACGGCCGATCCGGCATCGAACGGGGCGCCGTCAAGGGCCGGCGAGCGGCTCGCCGCGCGCGTCGAAACGGCGACCGCAGACCACTTCGACATGGAAACGCGGACGCTTCTTCGACGACTCATACACCTTGGCGAGGTATTCGCCAAAGATCCCCAGGCTGAGCAGTTGCACGCCGCCCAAGAAATACATGGGAATGACCATCGAGGCCCAGCCCGGCAGCGCATCGTCGGTGAAGATGCGCACCGCCAAGGCCCACGCCGCCAGGGCAATGCTGAGCAGCGAGACGGCGATGCCGACCCCGGTGATCAGGCGCAGCGGATAGGCGCTGAACGAGGTGATGCCTTGCCAGGCCAGGCCCAGCATTTTACTGAGCGGATATTTGGATTCTCCGGCGAAGCGCGCCGCGCGCTCGAATTCGACGGTCGCCGTCTTGAAGCCGAGCTGCAGCACCAGCGCGCGCAAGAACAGGTGCGACTCGTCGTATTCGCGCAGGGATTCCACGGCGCGCCGGCTCATCAGGCGGAAGTCGGCGTGGTTGTAGATGATTTGCGCGCCCATGAAGGCGAAGAACTTGTAGTAGCTTTCGGCGGCGAAGCGCTTGAAAAAGGAGTCCTTGTCGCGCCGCGAGCGCACCGCGAAGACGATTTCACTGCCTTGCCGGTAGGCCGCCAGCATCGTCGGGATCACTTCCAGGTCGTCCTGCAGGTCGGCGTCAAGGCTGATGAGGATGTCGCCGGGCGCCGTCATCAGGCCGCACAGCAGCGCGTTCTGGTGGCCGCGGTTGCGGCTCAATTTGATGCCGCAGACGGCGCAATCGCGCTGGGCGTACTCGTCGATGAGGCGCCAGGTGCCGTCCCGGCTGCCGTCGTCGACGTAGAAAATCGCGCTGTCGGCGGCGATATCGCCGGCCAGCTTCATCCTGTCGAGCAGGGCGCACAGGCGGGCGGTGGTTTCCGGCAGCACTTCCTGCTCGTTATAGCAGGGCAGCACCAGTCCCAGAACCGGCAGCGCGCTTATCCGGGCCGCTTGTTGAACGTCCACAGACCATTGACGAGATAGTTCCATATCAATACACCTAAGGTTGTGAGTATCTGCGAGGGAAGGGCGGCGACGCCAAGCGACAGCAAAAACGACAACAGGACCGAATTCATCAATAGGCCGGCGCCGCAAGTGGCCAGAAAGCGCGGGGCGGTGGCGCGGTGCGAGGCGCGGCTGCGAAAGCTCAGGCGCGCGTTCAGCAGATAGTTCACCAGCGCGCTGAGCGCGAATCCCAGCGACGACGACCACACCACCGGCAGGCCGCACGCCAGCACGCCCAGCGCCGCCAGCAAATAGTGCAGCGTTGTGGAAAAGCCCCCCACCAGCAAAAATCCGGCCATGCTGCGCATCGATAAGTTGCCGGCCGATGCGTCCGGTCCGCGCGGCGTCATGCGCCCGCGCGGACCGGGCGCGGCGTGGGCGGGCCGGCGCGCGGGCCGCTCCAGCGGTCCGCCAGCAAGACGGCCAGCAACACGCAGGGGATCCACGTCACCGGTTCGTGGTACTTGCCGGCCGATTCAAAGACACTGTGCAGCAAGAGAAAGTACAACCAGCCCCACACCAGCACGCTGGCCGCGCGCAGTCTGGCGCCGTCCAGTAGCAGCGCCGCCATCAACAGCCAGCAAAGCAACCACCACAGATTCGCCACCGACTTCAGCGCGAAATAGAGGCGGTTGTCGCGCCGCTCGCCTTGCCAGCGGAAGGTGGAGGCGACCCCGCCGGCGTCGTCGCCCATGAAGCGCAACTGTTTTTCGACGCCGAGGCGCAGGAACGCCAGCGGCTGCTGGCGTATCCAGCGCAGCGCCAGTTGCTTGCCGGCGCTGTCGTGCTCGAGTTCGCCCAGGTGCGACAGATCGACGGCGCCGCGCGGCGTGTAGCCGCCATTCGCCAGCGGGTTGTTGGCGCGGTACAGGTTCGAGCCGCCGTTGGTGCTGACCAGCTTGAAGGTGCCCAACACCTGGTAGTTGCGCAGCGCCCAAGGCGCCAGCGCCACGGCGGCGCCGCACAGCAGCAAGGCGGCGCCGGCACGCATGCGCCCGCCGGCGCGGGTGAACAGCCAGACGGCGAGCGCGGGTATCAGCAGCTGGGTGGACGGCTGTACCAGCGTGGCCGCGCCCAGCAACACGCCGGCGCCGAACAACGCCCGGCGTTTTTGCGACAGCGCGCACACGGTAGCCCAGACCAGCAGGGCGATGACCAGCGTTTCCTTGTCGGCGGTGTCGCTGTGGGCGACCAGATTGGGCCAGGCCGCGAACAGCAGCGCGGCGATGTTGGCGGCCGCCGTATTGCCGAGCATGCGGGCGAGGCGGTGCACGCCGACCGCGGCGACGACAAACAGCGCCAGTTGGCTGCACAGCACCGCCGATTCGGCCGGCACCGCGCGCAAGACGGCGCTGAGGAAAAACGCGTAGCCGGGCGGCCAATACGCCAGCGTTTGCGCGCTCTGGTAGGCGTCGCCGGCGAGCAGTTTGTTGGCCAGTTCGAGGTAGGTGCGGCCGTCCGACGACGGCTGCGACGGCAGGCCGAGCGCCCACGCCAGGCGCAGCAGCAGACCGAGCGTCAAGGCGGCCGTCAGGCCGGCGCGCGTCGACAGCCGGCGGAACAGCCGGTAAACGGCAGGGACCCAGCGATGCCGCAGCCACAGCAAGGCCACCAGCATGGCCACGGCGAAGCCGGCGACGGCGATTTCAAGCGAAGCCGGCAGCGTCGCGACACCGCGAGCGAGCAGTACGGCGCTGGCCGCCCAGGCGGCGGCGATGTAGAACAGCGCATAGCTGAGCCAACTGCCTTCTGGCGCAAGGGCTGGCGGAGCGGCGGCGTGCGGTTTCATGGTGTTTATCGGTGAGCGGCGTGTGCAACGATTGAACCACACAGCGAGCGACGTGTTTGCGGCAAACGATGGTCTGTTGAAATGGCTCAAGGACAGCAGCCGCAGCCGGAGCCTCATGACCGGCTAAGGCTTTTCGTAGATCGGGTTAGCCGGAACGGCGTAACCCGACTGGCGTCGGCAGCGGCTCGGCGTCGGATGACGCTTTCGCTCATCCGATCTTCGGACACTTGGCGTCGCTGTCGGCGCTGGGCAAGGAGTCCCAGCACAAGTACCTGATAGTTCAACGCATGGAGATCGCCGATCTCGCCCAGGTGCTTAGCCATCAGATTAACCGCGTGTACGAGACCACGTCGCACGTGATCCATTTCGTCGGCGGCGGCGTGTTTTCATGCGTCTATGACGACCACGGCAAAATGGTCGAGATGGATAGTCGTGGCCTGCGCCAGTCCAGCAGTCCGGACGGCGTTATTACCGTGTACGGCTCGGGCAAGAAGGGCGGGTTTGGCGTGGTTTAGCGCGCGCTGCGAATACCGCGCGCGCTATTACCATGGCATTTGATTATGCGCGCAGCATGTTTTGCCCCAGGCGCAGCAGGAAGCGCACGCTACCGCGATCCCACGGCGTGAAGCGCGGCAGTTGAAACAGGTCGCAGCCGGCGCGCGCCACGCCCCAGTCGGTGGCGACGGCCGCTTCGAAGCCGAGCGACTTGACGATGTCGACGTGCTGCGCGCCGTAGTCGCGTCCGTGTTTGCCGTTGGGGTAGGCGAACAGTGTCACCGGCGCCTGCAGCAGTTGTTCCAGCTGGCGCTTGCCGGCGCCGATGTCGCTGCGCGCCTCCGGGTCCGCTTGCTGCGCCAGTATCGGATGGCGCTGGGTGTGGGCGCCGATTTCCATGCCGGCGCGGCGCAGCGCGACGACCTGCGCGCTGCTCATCATCAGCGCCGCCCGCCGCGGGTAGGCGCCCTGGTCGTGGATCGCGGCGGCAACGGCCTGGCGCCGCTCGAACGGCTGGTATTTCAGGGCGCCGAGGATGGCGTCGATCGCCAGCAGGCGCTGCGCCACGCTGCCCAGCGGCAGGCGCCCGAGCCCGTGCGCCGACAGGTCCAGTTCGCCTCCGGCGGCGTGGCGCACGCGTTCGATAATGCGGTCGTTCCACATCTGGCCGCCGTCGAGGTAGCCGGTGGCGATGAAAAAGCAGGCGTCCAGGCCGTATTTTTGCAGCAGCGGCAGGGCCACTTCGGCGTTGTCGGCGTAGCCGTCGTCGAAGGTGATGCAGGCCGCGCGCCACGGCAGGGTGCCGTCCCGCAAGCGGCGCGCGGCCTGGCCCAGCGGCAGCACGTTGAAGCAGCGCTTGAGCAGGCGCAGGTGCCGCTCGAACTGGGCGCCGTCCGGCTCGCCCGGCAGCAAGGGGTCGGCGCGCGCCAGCACGCGGTGGTAGATCAGGATCGACAGCGCCGGCGCCGGCCAGCGCGTCATGGTTCGGCGCCGGCGCCGCGGGGGGCTCTTTCCCACGACACCCAAATAACCCAGATAAGATCTTTTGGCTTCTTGGGCGGGGCCGTGCTACCGAGTTGAGAGAATGAGATGCACAAAAAGAACCCCGTCCTTCCCACCACAAAGA
>NZ_JBJXIB010000140.1:0-15051 GCF_046115965.1 Janthinobacterium sp. CG_23.3
CCCCTCCCCCCCCCCTTCCCCCCCCCCTCCCCCCCCCACCCCCCCCCCCCCCCCCCCCCCCCCCCCCCCCCCCCGCGCCGCACACTTGCAGCAGCGTCGGCGCGGCCAAGTTCAGCAGCAAGGCTTCGCGCGCCAGCGTCTGCCCCAGCCAGTAATGCTCGGCGCCGTGCGGCACCGGCAGCGTGCGCACCGCGCGCAGGCGGGCGCCGTCGACGGCGCCTATGCTCAGCAGTTGCCGGTGCAGCAGGGCGAACCAGGCGCCCGGCGCCAGCGCGCCCTGCCAGCGGTTCCAGGCGGCGATGAAATGCGGCACCACGGCGACGATGGCCAGGCCGTGCGCGCCGGCCACGCTGTCGAGCCGGGCCAGCAGCGGCCCCGGCGCGGCGGCGTAAAACGGCGCGCGCGCCTGCCAGTCGGCGCCGACGCGCCAGCCGTCCAGCGGCTCGCCGTACAAGGCCTGGAAGCGCATCGCGGCGGCGGCGTCGAGGTCGGCCGGGCGGCTCGCGCCCGGCGGCGGCGCCACCTGCCACAGGCGGGTCAACTCGTCGTCGAGCACCACGCTGGCCGGCCAGCCGGCGTAGCCGCCGCCGGCCAGCAGTTGTTCCAGCGCCGCGCCGATGGCGCCGACCGCGTCGGCGCCGTCGGCGGCCGGCGCGCACGCGCACTCGGCCAGCACGGCCAGCGCCGGCCCGTGCCAGCGGCTGCTGCGCAGCAGGCTGACCGCCTCGCGCGAGACGCCGATGCGCAATGCTTGTCCCAGGCCCCTACGCATGCAATGTCACCCGTTTGATCTCCGTTAATGTGGTGGCGCCGCGCTTGACCAGTTCCAGCGCCGCCAGGCGCAGGCTGCGGGTGCCGTTGTCGTAGGCCGCCGCCTTGATCTGGCGGATCGGCCGCTTGTCGACGATCATCTCGCGGATTTCGTCGTTCAGCGTGAGGATCTCGGCGATCGAGCGGCGCCCCTTGTAGCCGGTGCCGCGGCAGTCGCCGCAGCCTTTGCCCTGCATGAACTGGAAGTCGTAGACGTCGGCCCGGCTCAGGCCGACGCCGGCCAGTTCCTGTTCGCCCGGCGTGTACGGCGCCGCGCAGTGCGGGCAGTTGGTGCGGATTAGGCGCTGCGCCCAGATGCCGTTGAGCGCCGAGACGAAGGCGTAGGGGTCGATGCCCATGTGGGTGAAGCGGCCGAAGACGTCGAAGACGTTGTTGGCGTGCACCGTCGTCAGCACCAGGTGGCCCGTCAACGCCGACTGCACCGCGATCTCGGCGGTCTCGCGGTCGCGGATTTCGCCGACCATGATTTTGTCGGGGTCGTGCCGCAGGATCGAGCGCAGGCCCTTGGCGAAGGTCAGGCCCTTTTTTTCGTTGACCGGGATTTGCAGGATGCCGGGCAACTGGTATTCGACCGGGTCTTCGATGGTGATGATCTTTTCGCGGCCGTTGTGGATTTCCGTCAGCGCCGCGTACAGCGTGGTGGTCTTGCCCGAGCCGGTCGGCCCGGTCACCAGCAGCATGCCGTAGGCTTCCTGCGCCAGCGTGCGCAGCGACACCAGCGAGGGCGCGTCGAAGCCGAGCGCCTCCAGCGTCAGCGCGCCGTAGGCCTCGATCATGGCGCGCTTGTCGAGGATGCGGATGACCGCGTCCTCGCCGTGGATGCTGGGCATGATCGAGACGCGCAAGTCGATTTCGCGCCCGCCCGCCTCGACCCGGAAGCTGCCGTCCTGCGGCACGCGGCGCTCGGCGATGTCGAGTTCGGCCAGCACCTTCAGGCGGGAGATGACGCGCTCGGCCAGCTCGGCGCCGTTGACCGCGGTGGCGTGGTCGAGCACGCCGTCGACGCGGTATTTGACGGCCAGGCCGCCGGCCGTGCTCTCCAGGTGGATGTCGGAGGCGCCGGCCTTGAGGGCGTCGTACAGCGTCGAGTTGACCAGCTTGACGGCCGGGCTGCCGGCCTCGGAGACCGAGGCGAACGACAGCACGGCGGCGGTCTTGCCGTCGCGCCGGCCGTCGGCGGCGCCGGGCAGCAGCGTGTCGACGGCGCGCGCCGACTCCTCCTGCTTGGACAGGTAGGCCTGGATGTCGGACTGCAGCGCCAGGCGGATCTGCAGCGGCGCGTGGGCCGAGCAGCGCGCCCGCGCGCCCAGCCAGGTTTGCAGGTCGAGGTCGAACGGGTCGGCCACCACGCCGAGCACCTGGCCGTCGCCGGCGCGCAGCAGCACGCTGCGGCGCGCCAGCGCCTGCGCCAGCGGCAGCAGGTCGAAGGCCGGCGCGAACGCCAGCATGTCGACCGTCTCCAGCACGGCCAGGCCGAACGGCAGCGCCAGCGCGCGCACCACCAGGCGCGGCTCCAGCCCGCTCAGCGCTTCGAGTTCCTCGACCAGCGAGCGTTTCGACAGCTCGCCGAGGGCGCGCGCGCGCAGCAGCAGCGCCGGCTCCAGCGCGGTGTGGCTTTGGGCGTCGGCGCTCATGAAATGTCTCCGGCCAGATCGAAAATAGGCATGTACAGCAGCACCACGATGGCGCCCACCACCAGCCCGATGGCGGCCATCAGCAGCGGTTCGAAGGTGCGCGTGAAGCGGTCGATCCAGCGGCTGATCTCGCCGTCGTAAAAGGCCGCCGACTGGGTCAGCATCGGCCCCATGTCGCCGGTGCGCTCGCCGACGCGCAGCATGCGCAGCGAAATCGGCGTGGTCAGGCCGTTCTGTTCGAACGCGCTCGACAGCGGCAGGCCGGCCTCGACGCCGGCGCGCGCCGCCACCAGCGCGCGTTGCAGCGCCGGCGAGACCATGCCGCGCACCGTCGAGATGGCCTGGACGATGGTGACGCCGCCCTCGGAGAGCATGCCCAGCGTCAGGTACAGGCGCGACAACTCGTAGATGCGCACGCGCTCGCCGATGCCCGGCAGCTTCGCCAGCAGGCGCGCGGCGCCGCCGTTGCCGGCGACGCGGCGCCAGCCCCAGCCCAGCGCCGCCGCCAGCCCGCCCAGGCCGGCCAGCAGCAAGCCGGTGTGGGCGCCGGCGAACTGGCCCCAGCCCAGCATCATTTGCGACATCCACGGCAGGTTGCGCCCGGCGCCCTGGTAGACCTCGGCGAAGCGCGGCACCACGTAGGTGATCAGGAAACCGCTGACGCCGCCGCCGACGGCCAGCAGGATGCACGGATAGATGGCGGCGCTGACGATCTTGGCGCGCACCAGGTCGATGCGCTGCTGGTAGTCGATGAAACGGCCCAGCGCGCGCGGCAGGTCGCTGGTGCCCTCGGCCGCCTTGACGATGCCGGTGTAGAGCGGCGGGAACAGTTCGGGTTGCTCGGCCAGCACGGCCGACAGGCGCTTGCCCTCGCGCAGGCCGCCGAGCATGCGCTCGAGCGCGCCGCGGGTGGCCGGGTTGGCCTCTTTTTCCAGCAGCGCCTCCAGCGCCTCGACGATGCCCAGGCCGGCCGTCAGCAGGGCCAGCAATTCCTGGCTGAACAGCACCAACGGCAGCGCCCGGCTAGTCTTGCGCGCGCCGGCGCCGAACGCCGCGCCGGCCAGCGGCCGGATGGCGCCGACGAACAGGCCGCGCGCCTCGACCTGGCGGCGGGCGTCGGCCTCGTCGGTGGCGTCCAGCACCAGCTTCGCCACGGCCTGGCCCGGCGCCAGCGCGCGTACTTCAAAACGCACGGCCGCCCTTACTGCGAGCTGATGTCGGCGGCTTCGCCGCTGCCGCCGGGCTGGCCGTCCTTGCCGGTCGAGACGATGTCATACTCGCCCTTGGCGCCCGGCGAACGGTAGGCGTACGGGTGGCCCCACGGGTCTTGCGGCACGGCCTTTTTCAGGTACGGCCCGTTCCATTTGGCGCCGGCGCTGGCCGGCGCGGCCAGCAGCGCGGCCAGGCCCTCGTCGGTGTTCGGGTAGCGGCCGACGTCGAGCCGGTAGGTGTCGAGCGACTTCTCGAACGACTCGATCTGCGCCTTGGCCACGGTCACTTCCGACTTGCCCAGTTGGGCGAAGTACTTCGGCCCGACATAGGCCGCCAGCAAGCCGATAATGACGATCACAACGAGCAACTCCAACAGCGTGAAGCCCCCCGCGCCGCGCCGCCCGCCCCTGCCTTGCTTCCGTGCTGCATGCATCCGTTCGACTCCTCAACTCACCGCGTAAACAGCCGCCGCCGAACGGCCGGGGCGGTTCGACAAAAAAGCGGTTTTGGGGTGCAAGGCTACCATGCCGATTACCGGAACGATAATGTTTTATTTGCCGGCGCGGCCGGGCGTGGCGCGAACCTTACGTTTTCGCAAAGCCGTGACATATTTTCAACATCCGCGTCGGTAACTATTGGTTAAATTTTAATAGCAGGGAGCAAACTTTATTTGCTTTTGTTATGTAACTAGCAAATATAGAACGTTTGAAAATATTTCATGCCAATTATGCGTTTTGCTATAGTCGTCGGACCCCGACTGTTGTCCGGGTGTCATCGCAAGTTCAGGTAAAACACGCAAAAACATATTGCACAACCATCGCTAGCAAGGGAAGATTCATGACACGCACCGCTCTGTTTGACACGCCATTCCGCCGCTCCGCCCTCGGCGCCGCGCTCGCCGCCACGCTGCTGACGGCGGCGCTGCCGGCGGCGCACGCCGACGTGCTCGACTTCGAAGGCTACGCCAACGTCCAGCTCGGCCACAACCAGCAACTGACATACGGCAACTTCGTGCTGACCGGCTATTCGAACGACCCCGACGCCTGGAACGGCGACGCCGCCGGTGTCGTGGTGGAGGGCGCCGACCCCGGCGTGTGCGTCAACCTGGCTTGCCCGACCAACGGCAGCGGCAACTACTACGCCGGCCTGAACGACAGTGTCCTGTTCATGAGCAGCGCCCACGCCGGCCAGAGCCTGCGCGTGAGCGGCTTCGACGCCAGCTTCATCGGCTCGGTTGCCGGCGCCAGCTACCCGGCGCTGGCCGGCTACCTGCGGGTGCAGGGCTTCTACGCCGGCGGCGGCTCGTTCTACGAGGACTACCTGTTCCCGGGCGGCGCCAACGGCTTCGGCTTCCAGCACTTCACCGCCAGCGCCGCGTTCGCCGGCAAGGAATTCGCCGAAGTCGCCTTCTTCGGCTTCAACTGCGGCGCCACCGGCGCGTGCTCTGCGTTCAACAGCAACAAGGGCCAATTCGCGCTGGACAACGTGATCGCCTCGGTGCCGGAACCATCCAGCGCGCTGATGCTGATGCTCGGCCTGGGCGCGCTGGCCGCGTTCGCGCGCCGCCGCCGCGCCTGAGCCGGTCCGGTCCGATCCGAACCGCGTTGCGTTGAAGCGCGGCGCCCCACCCTATTCCAGGAATTATTCAAGATGAAATTACGTCCCGTATTGCGTCCCGTCTCCCTCGCCGTGCTGGCGCTGCTGTCGAGCCTGAGCTTCGCCGCCGCCGCCGACGACATCCGTCGTCCCTACATCGTGCAACTGGCCGACCAGCCGGTGGCCTCCTACGCCGGCGGCGTCACCGGCCTGAACGCGACCCAGCCCGCCAACGGCGCCCGCCTCGACCTGGCCAGCGACGACGTCCAGCGCTACTCCGAGTATCTGAGCGCCAAGCAGAGCGACGTCCAGGCGATCATCGCCAACGCCCCGGTACACCACCAGTACACGGTGGTCATGAACGGCTTCGCCGCGCTGCTGACCGACGCCGAAGTGCGCCAGTTGAAAGCCAGCGGCGCCGTCGCCAGCATCGCCGCCGACGTGCCGAACCGCCTGCAGACCAGCTACACCCCGCGCTTCCTCGGCCTCGACCAGCCGGGCGGGCTGTGGAGCCAGCTGGGCGGCCTGGCCGGCGCCGGCGAAGACATCATCATCGGCATCGTCGACGGCGGCGTCTGGCCGGAAAACCCGTCCTACGCCGACCGCGTCGACGCCAACGGCGCGCCGACGTTCGAGCCGAGCGGCACGCTGGCCTACGGCCCGGCGCCGGAACGCTGGAAGGGCGACTGCCAGACCGGCGAGGGTTTCACGAGCAGCCATTGCAACAACAAACTGATCGGCACGCAATATTTCAACGCCAGCCGCCTGACCGACACCGCGCGCGTCCCGCACTGGTCGGAATTCGTCTCGCCGCGCGACTCGATCGGCGGCGTCAACGGCCAGGGCGGCCACGGCACCCACGTCTCGAGCACCGCCGGCGGCAACGCCGGGGTCCAGGCGACGATCAACGGCAACCCGCTCGGCGCCACCTCCGGCATGGCGCCGCGCGCCCGCCTGGCGACCTACAAAACCTGCTGGTCGTTCAACGACCCGAGCGAGGCGACCGGCGCGAAGAACACCTGCTGGAGCGGCGACAACGTGGCGGCGATTGAAAAAGCCGTCAAGGACGGCGTCCACGTGATCAACTATTCGATCAGCGGCGGCAGCGCCATCAACGACCCGGTCGAACAAGCCTTCCTGCACGCCTCCAACGCCGGCGTGTTCGTCGCCGTCTCGGCCGGCAACGCCGGCCCGGCCAACAGCGTGGCCCACGTCAGCCCGTGGCTGACCACGGTGGCCGCGTCGACCCACAACCGCTACGGCGAAGCGAGCATCCTGCTTGCCAACGGCCAGCGCTACACCGGCGGCTCGATGACCGGCAAGGCGCTGCCGAACAGCCCGATGATCCGCGCCGAAGACGCCGGCCTGGCCGGCGCCGACGCCGGCAGGCTGGCGCTGTGCTACAGCGCCGCGGCCAACGGCCAGGTGGCCCTGCTCGACCCGGCCAAGGTGGCCGGCAAGATCGTCACCTGCACCCGCGGCAGCAACGGCCGCACCGACAAGAGCCAGGCGGTGCAGGACGCCGGCGGCGTCGGCATGGTCTTGGTCGACAACGGCGCCGGCCTGGCGGCCGACGTCCACGTCGTCCCGAGCGTGCACGTGAGCGCCGCCGACGGCGCGCTGATCCGCAGCTACGCCCAGAGCGCCGGCGCGCTCGGCGCGATTTCCAAATTCGTCGTCGTGCCCGGCCCGCTGCCGGCGCCGGTGGTGGCCAACTTCTCCTCGCGCGGCCCGAACCGCTACGATCCGAACACGCTCAAACCGGACGTCGCCGCGCCCGGCGTCGACATCCTGGCCGGCCTGACGCCGGCCCTGTCGAAGGAACAGCAGGCCGCCGTCATCAGCGGCGCCCTGGTGCCGCCACCGTTCTGGGGCCTGTACCAGGGCACCTCGATGGCCAGCCCGCACGTGGCCGGCCTGGCGGCCCTGTTGCGCCAGGCCCATCCAACCTGGAGCCCGGCGGCGATCAAGTCGGCCCTGATGACCACCGGCAGCGCCACCCTGGCCGACAACCAGGCCGGCGACCTGCGCGGCGTGCTGCCGTTCGCCCAGGGCGCCGGCCAGATCACGCCGAACAAGGCCACCGACCCCGGCCTGGTGTACGACGCCAGCCTGCTCGACTACAAGAAATACATGTGCGGCGCCGGCATGGCCGGCGAATGCGCCACCGGCAGCATGCCCGGCTACAACCTGAACCTGCCGTCCATCAGCGTCGGCAACGTGCTGGGCGCGCAAACGGTCAGCCGCCGCGTCACCAACGTCGGCGCCGCCGCCGCCACCTACACGGCGGCGGCCTCGATCACCGGCTACAATATCGCGGTGAATCCGCCCAGCCTGACCCTGGCGCCGGGCGAAACCAAGTCGTTCGACGTGACGCTGACGCGCACCAACGCCGCCGACAACGTCTGGCAGTACGGCGCCCTGGTGTGGAGCGACGGCGTGCACAACGTGCGCAGCCCGGTCATCGCCCGCTCCGGCCGCTCGGTGATCGCACCGGTGCTGGTGGAGTCCGAAAAAACCGGCGCCACCCGCCTGCTGTCGCTGTCGACCGGCTTCACCGGTCGGCTGGGCACGGCGAGCGGCGGCCTGAAAGCGGTCAGCCGCAGCGCGCAAAGCGTGCCGCAGGCCGTCGACGGCACCGTCAACAGCCTGGAAGACGCGGCGGCGCTGTGCCGCGCCGGCGGTATCGGCGCGCGCTTGACGTCGTTGAACGTGCCGGCCAACAGCATGGCGCTGCGGGTGGAAACCTTCGACCGCGACACCAACGGCGGCGGCGGCCACGACCTCGACCTGATCGTCCTGAACGGCAGCGGCGCCATCGCCGGCTCCAGCCTGCACGACGGTTCCAACGAATCGGTGACGCTG
Source organism: Janthinobacterium sp. CG_23.3 (assembly GCF_046115965.1). Lineage (NCBI taxonomy): Bacteria > Pseudomonadati > Pseudomonadota > Betaproteobacteria > Burkholderiales > Oxalobacteraceae > Janthinobacterium > Janthinobacterium sp. CG_23.3. The sequence continues at coordinate 8,139 of NZ_JBJXIB010000140.1, forward strand.
GTCACGCCGGCCGCCGGCGCCTACAAGGCTTGCGTCATCGGCTACGCGGCCGCCAACGGCGCCTCGACCGACTTCACCCTGTCCACCGCGGTGGTGGGCAGGGCCGACGTCGGCGGCAACCTGCGCGTAGCGGTACCGAGCAAGGTCTACGCGGCCGGCAGCGCCACCGCGACGCTCAGCTGGTCGGGCCTGCCGAGCGGCGAGCGCTACCTGGGCGCGGTGCAGTTCGTCGACCCGAGCGGCGCGACGGCGGCGACCACGCTGCTGTCGGTGGAAACCAACAATCCACTGCCGCTGGCGCTGACGCCGGAGCGCGCACCCAAAGGCGACCGCGGCCTGTAAGGCTGGCATGGCAGGCCGGTCCGCCCGGAGCGGACTGAAAAGAGGCTGCGCGCTGAAAAGCCCGCAGCCTCTTTTCATGTCCGTCCGGCCGTGAAGCCGCCAGGCGGCGGCCGGAACCTTCGCCAGCGGACGGGGCGCGCCGCGCTTGGCCCGCTTGACGCGCGCCTCAGTCGGCGCCGCGCTGTCCCACCGCGCGCAGCGCGCAGACGCCGGCCGGTAGCCGGCACAGCGCGCCCGGGTCGTCGAGCATGGCGCAGTTGGAGGCCAGTTGCGTGGCCGCGTTTTCGGCTTGGCGCTGGGCCTGGTGGCGCGCCGCCAGCGCCCGCAGCGGCGGCGCCGGCGTGGCGGCGGTGGACCAGGCCAGGTAAGCCTCGGGGCCGCCGCAGGCTTTCGCCCCCAACGCCAGCGTACGGCATTGCGACGACTCGGCGCAGGACGCCGCGCCGACCAGCGCGCGGATCTGGTCAAGGGTGTCCGGCGCGCGCGCCGCCGGCGGCGCGGCGCTGCAGGCGGCGCAGCACAACAGGAGTGAAACGGCGAGTCGCTGCATGGCGTGGAGGCGGCCGCGGCCGCGAAAAGGGGACGGTCCCATCATGAACCGGGCCGCCGCCGCCGTCAAGCCGCGCGCGCCTCGACGCCGCGGCGCCGGCGCGCGCCCCAGCCCAGCAGGGCCAGGCCGGCCGACAGCATCAGCCACGCGCCCGGTTCCGGCACGGCCGCAATCGTCGCCACGCCGCCGTAGACGGCGCCGCTGACGCCGGCCGGCGCGCCGCCGAACGCGGGCATCAACTCGAATTGCACCACGTTGCCGCCCGGGTTGCCCAGGTAGCGCGCGCCGCTGGCGTCGAGCAAGCCGACGCCGAAGGTGCTGCCGGCGCCGCCATCGGCGAACTGGAAGGCGCCGCCGAACTCGACGTCGAAGCTGAATTGTCCGCCCAGCGCGATCGATTGGAACAGGCCGTTGTAAAAGCCGCCGTTGCGCAAGCTCAGCACGCCGCCGACGGCGCCGCTGACGTCGCCCTCCTGCGCGACGACGCCGCCGAAGGCGCCGCTGACATGGCGCAGCGTGGCGCTGGCGGCCGGCGCGCCGCTGTTGCCGGGGATGAAGACGAAGTCGAGGAAGCCGGCGCCGCTGAACCGGCTGGTGTCGATTTCAACGTGGTAGCCCGGCGCGGCGGCCGCGGCGGCGGCGGCGCCGGCGAGCGCCACGGCCAGGGTCAGGTGGCGCAGGGCGCGCTGCAGAGTCGGTGCGTGCATGGTTTTCCTTAAAAGTTGCCGGTGAAGATTTTGGTTGAATAGCCGATCGGGCTCTTGCCGGGATTGATGAAGCTGACGCCGACGCTGGCGCTGGCGCCGGGCGCCAGCGCGGCCGCCTCCAACGTCATATACGGCGCGCCCGCATGGCTGCCGCTGGCGTTGGCCAGGGTCACGCCGGCCGGCAGGCCGGCGAACAGCAGCTGGAACGGGCCGGCCACGCCGACGCCGCTCTTGTTGCTGAACGACACGGTGCCGCTGTAGGTCTGCGTGCCGCGGTGATAGCTCAGGCCCGAGCTGGCGACGCTGAAGCTGGCGCTGGCGTCCAGCACGGCCGGCTGCAGGTTCAGGCTGACGACGACCGGGTCGTGGTCGGAGGCGCGGTACGGCAGCGCGTTGTACAAGTCTTGCGGCTTGCCGTCGGTGTTGTAGTCGATCACGCTGGGTTCGTCGGCGTTGATGTGCCATTCGCCGGCGCCGGCCACCTGGCGGTCCAGCGCCGCGCTGGCCAGCGCGTGGTCCAGGTAGCCGCTCTCGCCGTCGAACACGTAGGAATACGGCGTGCCGAAAGGACGCACGAAGCGTTCCAGCTGGTTGACGAAGCCGCCTGCGGTCAGCGCGTTGAGCGGATCCTCGAAAGCGTGCGCATTCAGGTCGCCGATGAGCAGCACGTCCGGGTCGGCGGCCGCCGCGACCACCTGCGGCACGAAGTTGTCGAGCAGGCGGCGGGCCTGGCGCACGCGCAGCGCGTTCCAGCAGGCTTGGCCGTCGCCCTGGTCGGCGTCGGCGCCGCCGCTCGGGCAACTGCCCTTCGACTTCAGGTGGTTGACGACCAGTGAAAACTTCCCGCCGTTGCCGGCGCGGAAGGTCTGCGCCATCGGCGGCCGGTTGTTGACGGCGTCGGCGTCGGCCAGCGCGGCGCCGACCAGCTCCAGCTTGCCCGGCTTGTAGATCATCGCCACGCGGATCGCGTCGCTGCCGGTGGCGGCCGGCTTCGGCACGTAGGCGTAGAGCGGCGCGCCGATCGCCGCGTTGAGCTGCTCGACCAGATAGGACACGGCGATCTCGCCGTTGTTCTGGATTTCCATCAGTCCGACCACGTCGGCGTCGATGGCCTTCAGTTCGGCGACGATCTTGTCGCGCTGGCGCTGGAATTCGAGCAGGTTGTCGGCGCCGCGGCAGTTCGCCTTGGCACTGCTCGCGCCCAGGGTGCAACCCTGGCCGGTCTGGCCGAAGACGTTGGCGCCGTTGGTGAAGGTGGTGAAAAAATTGAGCACGTTGGCGCTGGCCACCTTGACGTTGCCGGGCGCGAACAGCGGCGCCGGCGTGCGCGGGTTGTCGCGCGAAAACCGCGGCGGCGCGGTAGGCTGCAGCTTGAAGGCCGCGCCGCCGCCGCCGATGGCGCCGAAGTCGACCACGCCGGTCAGCCCGAGTACGCTGTCGCCGGCGCGCACGGTGCCGTCCTGGCCGATATACGGAATCAGCGTCGGCGTGACGAACAAGCCGTCGTCAAGCACGATCATATTGCTGGCGTTGGCCGCCGCCAGCGCCAGCGCCTCGGCCGAGCCGGCCGGGTGGCGATTAGTCGGCACTTCGAGCCGGCCGGCGGCCAGCGTGAGTTCGCCGCGGCTGCCCAGGAAACCGGTTTGCGCCACCGTCAGCGGCCGGTCGAAGCGCACCAGCATGCCCTCGACCTGGTCCAGGCGGGCGTTCGGCAACGCCAGATTGAGCGGCGCGACGCTATGGCCGGCGCCGTGCACCTGCACCGACGTGACGTCCTTGAACTCGGTGTACGAGCGGCTCGCGCCGGCGGGCGTGTACTCGACGACGGTGCCGGTGACGCGCACGCGCTGGCCGACGGCGGCGCCGCTGGCGGCCGCGCCGGTGTAGACGAAGATGCCGTCCGAAGTGGCCGGGTCGCCGTCGCCGGCGGCGTCCTGCATGAAGAAACCGGTGCCGACCGTCAGCGTGACTACGCCCTCGGTGGTTTGCACGGTGTTGGCGTACGGGCTGGCTGGGCCGGCGCCCTGGATTTGCGGAATCGTGTGGCTGAGGCCGGCCGGCGTTTGCACGCTCAGCGCGACGCGGCAGGCGCCGCTGCGGCCCTGGTCGCTGCTGAAGACGACCTCGATCGCGTAGGCGCCGGGCGCCACGCCGGCGGCCACCGCCAGGCTGACGGCGGCGCTCTGGCCGGCGCCGGCGGCGGCGGCGAAATTGCTGAGGCTGACGCCGGCCACCGGCACCGAGCCGAACGCGGCGGCGTTCACCACGCCGTCGGCGTCGCGCGCGGCCAGCACGGCCGCGCCGGCGCTGCCGCTGGCCAGCGCCAGGCTGGCCGGACAGGTGGCGACGACGGCCGGCGCCGGCGTGGCGCCGCAGACGTGCCGTGCCGCGGCGCTGTTGCGCGGCGCCGGCGCGGCGTTGGCGAAGTCGGCGCCGTTGTTGTCGCTGTCGGCGCAGCCGCCGTCGGCGCGGGCGATGGCCAGGGTGTTCGACGGCGCCGGCGCGACGCTCGTCTCGAAGCCGCCGGCCGCGCCGAAGCCGACCAGGTCGAGCACCGCCGCGCCGGACGGGTTGGCGCCGCTGAGCGCGCTTTTAGCGTTGCTCAGCAAGACCTTGCCGCTGCTGCCGGACATGGCGATGCCACCGCTGGCGTCGGCCGGCGGCAAGTCGACGCTGCCGCCGCTGCCCTTGGCTTGCTGCACCAGCAAATATTGGCCCGGTTGCAACAGCATGTTCGGCAAGGCGGTCACGGCCCAGCTGGTGCCGGCGGCGGAGGCGTACTGCACGCTCCAGTTGGCGACGTCGACGGCGCCGGCGCCGCGGTTGAAGAGCTCGATGAAGTCGTTGCGGTAGCGCGCGCCGGCGTTGCCGCCGCCGCCGTACACCTGGCTGATGACGACGTCGGAGGCGGCCAGCGCCGGGCCGCACAGGCCGGCCATCAGCGCGGCGACGGCGCGCAGCTTGCCGGGCGCGGCGGCGGCCGGGGTACGAATCGGTGTAAAGCGTGTTTTCATGGACAAGTCCTGAGCGTGGAAAAAGAAGCCCGGGCCGCGCGCATCCCCCGCAGCGGCGCCGGGCATAATATGATTAAAAAATACATATTGCAAATTATATACTATCAGCGCCGCGTGACGGCGTGATGACATGCCGGCATCCGAACGGCGCAATCGGGGCCGGGCGGCGCCAAGTTGTATTGCTATGCGGCTAAAAACGCCTAGAATAACTAGATCGGATGTGCGTCGGGCAATCATGGCAATGACGCGCCGAGCGGCGCGGCGGCCGCTACATTTTGAGCGGCCATCATGAAAACCAGCACACGATGCAGTTGCGGTTCGGCCGCCCTCGCCGCAGTCTTGGTATTGATGAACTTTCCGGCAGGCGCCGAGGCGCCGGCCGGGGCCGGTTTGGCGCCCGCTCCGGCGCCGGCGCGCCTCGCCAAGCCCGGCCAGAAAACCTGCGCCCAGACCCTTGAGGCGCGCATGCCCTCCGGCGGCGCCGACGCGGCGGGCGTATCGGCGCTCATGCGCAGGGTGCTGGGCGGCGCCGACGACGCCGACATGGACGCCATGGGCGGCCCTTGCCGCCTGGTCGACGGCGAAGTCGAGGTCGACGGGCGCCTCAACGATGGCGTCGACGTTGCCGCGTTGCTGGAACAAATCGCCGCGCTGGGCGGACCGGACACGCGGGCGCCGGCGGCGCGCGACGAGGAGGCGCTCGAGTCCGGCGCGCGCACGGTCGGCGTGGCAACGCGCGGCGCCGACCAGTTGCTGCGCCTGTATCTGGGCGAGGGGGAAGGCAAAACCGATCCGGCCGCCCTGCCCGGCCAAGACTGGCGGCGCGACTGGGAGCGCGCGGTCGATGGCCGGCGCCGGCCGCAGGCGCAGCCGCGCGTCCCAGCCGGCCTAAGGGACGGCTGGGACGGCCTGGACGGCAAGCCCGGCGGGCCGGCCGGCAACCTACCCGCCGTGCCGGAGCCGTCAAACTATGCGCTGCTGCTGGCCGGCCTCGGCCTGCTGGCCTGCTGGCGCCGCCTCAGCGGCGGTAGGGCGCGGCCAGCGGTTCGCCGATGAAGAGTCCCTGGGCGGGCCAGGCGACGCTGCGCCAGTACGCCTCGATGGCGCTGGCGCCGGACAGGTAGTGCTGCAGCAACACCGTCGGATGGGGGAATTTTTGCCAGTAGTTGCACGGTTCCGTGACCGTGCCATAGCTCGCCGTCGCCCCCGCTTCCAACCAGCGCAGGCTGCTCATCTGGCTTTCACCGAGCAGATCGCCGCCCACCGAGGTCAAGTGGTCGGCCAGCGCGCCGGGCAGGAACTGTAGCGTGTCGAGCTTGGCCACGCGGGCCATGCCGGTTTGGTACACCATGATGTCGCGCACGCCCTCGATGCTGTCGGCCTGGAGCCGCTTGATCGTCAGCTTGCGCTGGCGCACCACGCCGGCGGGCGGAAAGAACTGGGCGCGGCTGTTGCGCGCCGCCTCGCTGGTGCTCAGGTAATACGCGGCGGCGCTCGGCATGCGGAAGCCGCTGGCGTTGCCGCGGTCGATCAGCGCCTTGGCCTGCTCCACCGAGTCGGTCGGCAGCAACATCGACAGGCGCATGCCGAAGTCGAGCATCGGCCGCGCGGAAGCGGCGTTGAAGTAGGCGCTGGGCTTGCCCGGCCCGCAGGGCTTCAGGCATTGTTCGGCGTCGAAGCCGAGCGTGAAGGCCGCGGTGATCGCATTGCACTCGACCGCATAGGGCGCGGTCCAGACCATCAGCACGGCCTGGATCTCGGGCCCCAACTGGGCCTCGATGTGCTCCTTCAACTGGCGAAACTGTTCGGCGTCGAGCCTGCGCGGCCGGTTGGGAATGCGCACATGCACCATGTTTTTGGCTGGAATGGCGCGCGCCTGGCGGTAGTACTCGGCGATCTCGACGCTGTTGGGCTCGGCGTCGTTGACGACCACGGCCAGTTGGGCCGCTTGCAGCGCGCTCGCGGCCGGCGCACCCTGGCCCCGCGCGGCGCCGCTCAAGAGCGTTAGGACTGCAATGGAAAACAATGAAATACGCAATTGTGCCTGTCGGTGAAAGTGCCGGCACAGCGGCGCCACATGCGCGCCGCGCCGGATGCGGGGATTATAGCGGTTTGCGTACCGCCGGTGCCAATTGGCCGGCCCGGCCTATTCTTCCAGGCACAGGCGCAGCGCCTCGCGCCAATCGGGCAGCTCGCAAAAGCGGGCGATCAGGCGGTCCGAGCACAGCACCGAATTGGACGGCCGCGGCGCCGGCACCGGATACTCGGCGCTGGGGATCGGAATCAGCCGGCAATCGATC
>NZ_JBJXIB010000141.1:0-15028 GCF_046115965.1 Janthinobacterium sp. CG_23.3
TTTTTTCATTTCGTGTCTCTATCTTTTCTTTGTTTCCCGCGCGACTCTGATCCTTCCCCCCCCCCCCCCCCCCCCCCCCCCCCCCCCCCCCCCCCCCCCCCCCCCCCCCCCCCCACCACTCTGGAGCACGCGTGCGCGCCAAACCCATCTTCACCTGCCTGTTCGCCCTGCAACTGTGCTTCAGCGCCGCCGGCGCCGCCGCCGACACGCTGAAAATCGGCTCGAAGCGCTTCACCGAGTCCTACATCCTCGGCGAAATCCTGACCCAGCGCGCGGCGTCGCTGACGCCGGCCGAGCACCACCAGGGCCTGGGTAACACCGCCATCGTGCTGGCCGCCCTGCGCTCGGGCAATATCGACCTCTACCCCGAATACCTGGGCACCATCGACAACGAAATCCTCAAGCACGCCCAACCGGCCTCGCTGGAACAGATCCGCCGCGAACTGGCGCCGCTCGGGCTGGGCGTGGCGGTGCCGCTGGGCTTTAACAACACCTACGCGCTGGCGATGCGCGCCGACGCCCCCGCCGGCATTGCCAGCCTGAGCCAGCTGGCCGGCCAGCCCGGCTTGACATTCGGCCTGTCGCAGGAATTCATCGGCCGCGCCGACGGCTGGCCCGGCCTGGCGGCGCGCTACGGCCTGGCGCAGCGGCCCAGCGGCCTCGACCACGGCATCGCCTACGCGGCGCTGGCGCAGCGGCAAGTCGACGTCATCGACATCTATTCAACCGACGCCAAGATCCAGCAGTACGGCCTGCGCGTGCTGGCCGACGACCTGGCGTATTTCCCGCGCTACGACGCGGTGCTGCTGTACCGGCTCGACGTGGCGCGCCGCTTCCCGGCCGCCTGGCGGTCGCTGCAGGGGCTGGAGGGCAGCATCAAGGGCACCGACATGGTGGCCATGAACGCCGCGGTGGAGATCGGCGGCAAGAGTTTCGCCGCGGTGGCCGCGGAATGGCTGGCGTCCGGCCGGGCGGCCGCGCCGCAACGGGGCGGGGCGGGGCGCGGCCTGCTGGAAAAGATATTCGACGACAATTTCTGGACCCTGACGCGCCAGCACGTCACGCTGGTGCTGCTGTCGCTGGCGCTGGCCTGCGCGGTCGGCATACCGCTGGGCGTGCTGGCGGCGTTCGTGCCGCGCCTGCGGCAAAGCGTGCTGGCGCTGGTCGGCGTGCTGCAAACGGTGCCGTCGCTGGCCTTGCTGGCGATGCTGATCCCGCTGTTGGGCATGATCGGCACGGCGCCGGCGCTGGTGGCGCTGTTCGTCTACGCCTTGCTGCCGATCGTGCGCAACACCTGCACCGGCATCCTGCAAGTACCGCGCGGTTTGCGGCTGGCGGCGCTGGCGCTGGGGATGCGCCGCCGCGAACGCCTGCTATATGTGGATTTGCCGCTGGCGCTGCCGGTGATACTGGCCGGCGTCAAGACGGCGGCGGTGATGAGCGTGGGCACCGCCACCATCGCCGCCTTCATCGGCGCCGGCGGCTACGGCGAGCGCATCACCATCGGCCTGGCGCTGAACGACAACGACATGCTGCTGGCCGGGGCGATTCCGGCCGCGCTGCTGGCCCTGCTCGCCCAGGGCCTGTTCGAGCTGGTCGAACGCTACGCCGGGGCCGGCGCGCGCGCGCGCCGCTAAATTACAGCGACAGCAGTTTGGAACGTACCGCCACGACTTCGCGGTGCAGGATCCGCTCCGCATGGAAATCGTTTTCGCGTTGCGCGGCGATGGCTTGCAAGTCGCGCGTGTAACGCGTCAGCCGCGCGCGCAGATAGGCGCGGTAGACGAGCGTGGCGATTGGATGGGGCAATATTTTCATGGTGCGTACTCCGTGGTCGTTGGCGGCAGCCCCATTTTGTGGGAGCGCGGCGGCGCTATCCTTGCGCCGAATCAAGCGGCCGGCGCCTTCGCGGCGGTGCGCGCGCCAGCGCGGAGTTTGAGTTCCCGCAAGGCGGCGGCCGCCCGAAGCCGCAAAATGGACCTTCGCCCGGGGCTTGCCCGCCTTTTGTCAGCGTTATCCGAGGAGATCGGCATGCTTGTAACTGCAACAATTTTAGTTTGCGCCGCCTGCGTCAAGGCATATCAAATATGGATGAGGTCGAAGCGGGGCGGTGAGTCCGATAGCGCGCTCCAGCCCAGCGTCGGCATGCACGGCGGGCTGGTGGAGCCGAGAAGATAGACTTGACAGCCATCGTCGCCGGCGCCGGCTGGCGTGGGCGTCGCGCAACACGAAGTGTAACGCCGCCGGTAAGCACGGTAAGCAAATGTAAAGACGAGCGAAGACGCTTTCGACGCGGGTTATATTGAAGCCGTTGAATCAACCCTCCCCTCCCACTTAACAATGGGTTTCCCCCACGGCGCTTTATGCACGTGGGATTTTTTTTGCCCGACGCTTTGTCAGGCGGCGTCGGACAAGGCGGCCAGGGCCGCGCCGCTGAGGCGGCAGATGCGCAGGTCCGGCAACACGTCGGCGCCGACGCCCTGGTAAAAACGGATGGCGTTGTCGTTCCAGCTCATGACGCCCCACTCGAAACGGCTGCAACCGCGCCGTAGCGCCAGCTGCGCCAGCGTCGCCAGCATCTGCTTGCCATAGCCGAGGCCGCGCGCGGCGGGCCGGACGTACAAGTCTTCCAGATACAGGCTCTTGCGGCACTGGAAACTGGAGAAGGTGTGGAAAAACAGCGCGATCATCACCGGCGCGCCGTCCACGCAACCGACCAGTGCCTCGCAGCCGGGGCTGGCGCCAAACAGGGCCTGGCCCAGCATGGCGGCGTCGGCGACGAGCAGGTGTTCCACGCCGCCGAACTGGGCCGATTCAAAAATCATGGCGTAAATGGCGTCGACGTCGGCCGGCTCGGCCGGGCGGATAATAAAGCTTGCTTGCATAAAGTCTCCTATGGGGTGGTCAACGAGGCGCTGGCGGCCGGCGCTGGTGTCGGCGTCGGTGTCGGTGTCGGCGCGCGCAGCGCCCAGGCCACGCTGGACAGGCACAGCAGCATGCCGGCCCATTCTCCCGGCCCGGGGCGGTACTGTTCCAGCTGGATCGACAGCAGCACCGAAATGACCGGCGTGACGACGCCGACATACACGGCTTTTTGCGAGCCGATGCGGTCGATCAGCGTGAAGTAGGCGCCGAAGGCGACGACCGAGCCGAACAGCGCCAGGTACAGCAGGCCGATCCAATAGCGCGGCGTCGCCGGCAGTCGCAGCGACTGGCCGCTGGCCAGCACCCACAGCGCGACCAGGGCGCTGCCCCACAGCATCGCCCAGGCCATCGTCAGCAGCACGTTGGACGACTGTTCGCGCACCTTGATGACGATGACGTTGCCGACCGAGCTGGAGATGGTGGCCGCCAGCGCCAGCGCGAAGCCGAGCATGAAGCGGCCGCTGCCGCCGTTCAGCGTTGCCTGCCACGAGGCGCGGATCGACGGATAGAACAGCAGGGTGACGCCGCACATGGCCACCGCCGCCGCGCACCAGGTGCGCCAGGTCAGCGGCGTGCCGAAGGCGAGGCGGTTGCACAGCGGATTCCAGAACACCATCAAGGCAAACAGCACGCTGACCAGCGCCGACACCAGGTACTGCTCCGAGCTGTAGGTGCAGACATAGCTGAAGCCGAAGGTGGCGAAGCCCTGCAGCATCAGCCAGCGCTGGGCGCGCCAGGGCAGGCGCAGGCGGTCGCCGCGCAGGCGGCACCAGAGGAACAGCACGGCCGCGGCCAGCCCGAAGCGGACCATCACCGAGACGGCCGGCGCGACCTCGCCCAGTTGCAGCGTGATGGCCCAGAAGGTGGAACCCCAGATCAGGGAGGCGATAAGAAAGAGGAGGGGAGAAGACATCCGGGCAGTATATGGTTTTTTACAACATCTTGCCCGGCGTCTATGTTTACCACGATGGCGGCCGCTTGTGGCGCATTTGGTCCTAAGCGGTTGAGCCAGCGCAGGGGCGGGCGGCTTGCTTACTTTTATAGCAATGCCTGAATTATTATGGGAATTGCAAGTAAATCCGCGCTGCAATCCGCCCCGCACGCGCCCCGGCGCAATCCATGAAAGGTCATTCTATGAAATTCCCGCTGCAACTCAAAGTGGCCAGCCTGTTCGCTTACATCGTCGCGGCGGCCGCGCTGGTGGTGGCGCTGGCCGACGGCCACGGCCACGCGCTGATCGCCGCCGGACCGTTCGCCTAGGCGCCGCCGGGCCGGCGGCGTCAGTGCGTGACGCGGGTGGTGCGGCCGTTCGACAGCAGACGCACCCGCTCCCCCGCGCGGAACATTTCGTCGGCGTCCTGGGTGATTGCGCGCAGTTCGCCATTGTCCAGCCGCACCGTGATTTCAAAACCCTTGCGTTTCATCATGTTCGCTTCCACGTTCTGGCCCGCCAGGCCGCCGGCGACCGCGCCCAGAATGCCGACCGCCACCGCGCCGTTGCCGCCGCCGATGGCCGAGCCGGCCAAGCCGCCCAGGGCCGCGCCGGCCAGCGTGCCGGTGCCGCTGTTGCCCTTGTCGATCGTCACTTCGCGTATGGATTCGACGCTGCCAATGTGCACCGACTGCTCGTTTTGCGCCTGCCGGGCGTTGTAGACGCTGCCGGAATTGGGCGCGACCACGCAGGCGCTCAGGCCCACGACCAGGGTTGCGGCGAGGGCGGCCGTCATCAGTGCTTTCATGCGTAACTCCATAGGACGAAATTGGTTGGATGGGGCCGGCGCGCGCGTCGAGCCAGCATGCTTAGCATATCGATAATTTGTTTGGGCAACTAGTGTGAAGAAGTAAGAATCTGTTACCGCTCAGCTTGCCGGCGCATGCGGCCGCGGCGGCATGCGCGGATCTTCAATAGGCCAGCCTGAGGCGGCGGTAAAGGAAGCCCAGCACGAACAGCGGGCCGATCAGCAAAAAGCGCAGGTCGTCGAGGAAGGACGGCTTCTTGCCCTCGATCTGGTGGCCGATGAACTGGCCGATCCACGCCAGCACGAAAATCGCCAGCGACAGCGGCAGCACGGCGGCGGGCGGCATCGCCATGAGCAGGCCGAGCATGGCCGCCGCCATCAGCAGCATGCCCGCCGCAAAGGGTTTCGACAGTGTGAAGTAGTACAGCAGCGCGGCCGCGCTGGCCGCCACCGCCGCCAGCGGATGGACCGCCCACAGCAGGCCGAGCAGGGTGAACACGATCACCGGCACGCAGACGAAATGGATCACTTCGTTGGCGGGGTTCAAGTGGCTTTCGCTGTAGCGGGCAAGCAAGGTGTCGATGGTTCTTGGCTCTGGCATGGATAGTCTCCGTTATTGTTGGTTTGGGCCGTGCCGGCAAATTCTACACCGGAACATCGCGGCCCTCGCCGGCGCGCGCCATCCGTTAAAATGACGGCCATGCCGACCCCATCCGCTCCCTCCCTCACCGGCCTGGCGCCGGTGCTCGCGCCCGCCACCCGCATCCTGATATTGGGCAGTTTCCCCGGCGCGGCCTCGCTCGCCGCGCAGCAGTATTACGCCCATCCGCGCAACCAGTTGTGGCCGATTTTGTCGGCGCTGACCGGCGAGGACCTGGCCGGCTTGCCCTACGCCGAGCGCCTGCCGCGCCTGCTGGCGCACGGCTTCGGCCTGTGGGACGTACTGGGCGCCTGCGAGCGCGCGGGCAGCCTCGACTCCGCCATCCGCAAGCCCGCCGCCAACGACTTCGCCCGCCTGCGCGAGCTGTGCCCGCGGCTGGAAACGGTGGGCTTCAATGGACAAACCTCGGGCAAGTTCGCCCCGCAATTCGCCGCGGCGGGCTATCGAACAGTCATTCTGCCCTCTTCCTCGCCAGCACATGCCAGTGTTAGCTTCGAGCAAAAATTGCTGGCATGGCGGCAGCTGGTTGATCAACCATCGCTTTGACGGCTGTTCGCGTTTCTGCTGTAAGGTAGCGGGTCTGCGATTCTTGGCCCGCTCATATGATTGCTTTACTTGATAGTTTGTTGACGCGCTGGTCCGCGTCGGGCCGGATGGCCGCCATCGCTGCTTCGCCGGCGATGAGGGTCATCGACAGCCCGAGCGGATCGATCCGGGTATTGGACACGGGTTCAGGCAAGCCATGCGTGGTTGTCGTTCCAGACGGCCCGAACGTGGTTGAACACTATGAACACTTGTCAGCGTTGCTGGTTCGGGACTATCGGCTGGTGTGCTTCGACATGCCCGGTTTCGGGTTGTCGCTGCCATCCTCATCCTATCGCCATTCTTTGGATCAGGGGGCGAGGGCGGTGCTGGATGTCCTCGATGCGCTCGGCATCCGCCAGGCGACCCTGGCGTTTAGCTGCGCCAACGGTTTCTACGCCTTGCGCGCGGCGCAAATCGCGCCGCGGCGTATCGCCAGCCTGTTCCTTGCGCAGACCCCGTCCTTGTCCGCGATGCACGCCTGGACCATGCGCACGGTGCCGTGGCCGTTGAGGATACCCGTGTTGGGCCAACTGGCCGCATGGGCCTTTCGTCTGAAGACCACGAATGCGTGGTATGCGATGGCATTGCCCCGCGGCACCGACCGGACCTTTTATCGCCGCCACGCCCACCACGCGCTTGCCCGAGGCGCCTGTTTCTGCCTTGCTGGTGTGGTGCAGGATCTGCTCCGTGAGGCGATCTCGGCCGTCAAGGTGGCGCGCACGCCTTGCACCATGGTGTGGGGCGGCTCGGATCGCTCCCATCGCGCCACCAACGCGCAGTCACTGCTCGATTGCGTGCCGCATGCGGAGATTATTCATTTCGAGGATTGCGGACACTTTCCAGACCTGGAACAACCGGAACGGTATGCGAAATTCTTGAATGAACACATGCTCAAGCACGTCAGCGGAGGCGGCCAAGTGGAAGCATCGACGCAGCGATAGCGCTCTTCGGCCGTCTACGCTGGTGGCCGGCGCCGCTGGGCGGCCGAGGCGGTGTTCAAGGCCACGGCGGCGCGGATGAGCGCCTGCAACGCCTTTTCATCAATCGCGTCGTCCTGATGGAAATCGATGGCGCGCCTGGTGTTGCCGTCGAGGCTGGCGTTGAACAGACCCGACGGGTCGTCCAACGCGGCGCCCTTGGCGAAGGTCATCTTCACGGCATGCTTGTACGTCTCGCCGGTGCAGATAATTCCCGCGTGCGACCACACGGGCACCCCCCGCCACTTCAACTCCTCGACCACTTCGGGGTCGGCCTGCTTGACGAGGGCGCGCAGCCGGGCGAGCGTTTCGCCGCGCCAATCACCCAACTCCTTGATTTTCGCGTCTATCAGCTGGGAGGCGGAGTCTCCTGCTATTTCTTGCTCCCCTTCGCCCTTGGTTTTCGTCATGGTGGTCGCCGCTTTCTTCGTGCTTGTTGTCGCGCTCGCCGCACTCCCCGGTTACGCCCAGCCATTGTATGCCTGATCCCGCACATTGGCATACCCCGCGCCTAGACAGCGCCGACGGCACGTTCCGCCTGGCGGCGCCGGCGGAGGGGGTGTACCAGATCGGCGTGGCCGTGGATGGCTGCGCGCCGGCGTCGGCGACGGCCGTCGTCAAGGGCGGCCAGGAAGTCCTACTCAGGCTGCAATTGAATCCGGCCGCAAACTAGTCCTAGGCCTGGTCCCAGTCCGCTAGGCCGAACGCGCGCAGTTGCGGCCAGCGGTCTTGGCCATATAGAGGGCGCAGTCGGCGCGTTCGAGCAGGCTTTCCAGCGTGTCGCCGGCGCGCAATTGCGTGTCGCCCAGCGAGATCGACAGCCGGTGCTGCAGCGCGCCGGGCGCCGCCGCCGGTTCGGCCACCGCCAGGCGCAGGCGCTCGGCGACGAGCGCCGTTTGCGGGCCGGCCGTGTCCGGCAGCAGCACGGCAAATTCCTCGCCGCCGTAGCGCGCCAACAGGTCGCCCGGGCGCAGATTGTCGTTCAGCGCCAGCGCCACCGCGCGCAAGGAGCGGTCGCCCGACAGGTGGCCGTAGGTGTCGTTGACGCGTTTGAAGTGGTCGATGTCGATCATCAACACCGACAAGGGTTTGCCCTCTTGCAGGCTGGACTCGACTTTGCGCCGGAACGCTTGTTCCAGCCAGCGCCTGTTGTGCAGGCCGGTCAGGCCGTCGACGAGCGCCATGCTTTCGAACTCGTTTTGGCGGTGCATGCCGTCCCTGACGGCTTCGTTGCCCTGGCGCACGCGGCTGGACAGCATGACCAGCATATTGCGCGATATCGCGTGGGATGCGTGGATCAGCGACCACATCGTGTCGCGCGGAATCACCAGCAGGCGGCTGGCGGCGCTGGCGACCACCTGCGCCGAGGTCTCCCTGCCTTCGATCATAGACATCTCGCCGACGCATTCGCCGGCGCCCAGCCGCACATACGACGGTTGAGCCGATGTGGTGAGGTGGATAGCCAGCTGCCCCTCCAACAGCACGTAAAGCTGGTCGTTGGGCATCCCCGCCTCCAGCAGGACGGCGCCGGCCGCGACCTCGATCACGCCGCAGCTGTCGAGCAGGTGCGCAATCGCGTCGAAGCGGACGTCGGCAAACAGTTTGGTCTTGGCGAGCTCTTCGCGAAGGCGGCTTAACATTGGCGATCCCGCAACGACGTGGTGAATGAAGCAACATATTATACGGGGGTTTTTCCGGCGCCGACGATTTGCCCCGGCTGCCGGGCCTGCGCGTCAAGCGAGCGGCTTGCAGCGCACGGCAAAGTCGACGTGATAATTGATAAATTCATTGAAGAATTCTCGCGGGGCTCAAATACGGTCGCTTTCCTTGCGCACCACGCGGCCGACGATCAGGCACTCGTTGCCGCGGCACATCTTGCGGTGGTACTTGCGCTGGTCCGGATTGTCCGATGTCAACCACCACTGGCCGATGTCGCGCGCCAGCCGCTTGACCACCGCCTCGCCCTCGTAGTTGACGGCGAACACGACGCCGTCGGCCGGCTGGGTGTCGGCGGTGTTGATGATCACCACGTCGTCCTGGAACAGGGCCGGTTCCATGCTTTCGCCCTTGACCTTGATCGCCACCAGGCGCTCCGGCTGAAAGCCGTTGCGTTCGACCCAGGTGCGCGGCACGCTGATCATGCTGCCGTCGTAGCTCTCCGGCTCGATGCTGAAGCCGGTGATGCCTGCCGACAGGCACAGCCTGACTTTGCGGATCGCGCAAAAGCGCTCGTCGTCAATTTCCGCCACCACGACCGGGCGCAGGCCGGGCAACGGGGCGGCCTCGGCCGGCGCGGCGCCCTGGTCGAAGTACATCGTTTCAATCGCTAGGTCGGCCTCCAGCTTGCGCGCGATTTTTTCGCTGAAGGCGCGGCCGTCGCGGTAGGTCGGCGACAAAATCTGCGACATGCGCGCCTCGCTCCAGCCGCTCGCGTCGGCAATATTCTTGCGCATGTTGCCGTACTGGTCGCGTAGCAGGGCCAGCAGGCGGTCGCGTCTGTATTGATACATATCCATATCGACATTACACCTTAAATTTACCGTTTGATAAATTACCAAATGCTTGACTTTAGCATTATCAATCGCTAAAGTCGAGTCCTGATGTGAATACACCGGAGCAAGGGATGTGCGATGCAAGAGCCATCACCGCCCCAGCGACGCGGCCGAGGGGCGGTCCGCGCAAGCACACAGGCATTATTCTGCGCGCCGGGCGGCGTGCCTTACAGGGAGAAACATCATGGGATTTTCCGAACAATTCATCGCATCGCTAAGCTCGCGGGATCTGCGTGACGACGAGTTCCACCACGATCTGGACGCTATCGGCGCGGCCGCACGGGCCGGCGACCTCGGCGCGTTGCTGTGCCGCGTGAAATACGCCGACGGCAGCGTCAACCGCCTGTCCGAGGGCAACTCGGGCAATCTGGCGCAACTGTTGCGCGTATGGACCGCCAAGGTTGGCGAGACGGGGCGGACGCGGCGCTGGGCCAAGGCCAACACCGCCTGGGACATACAGGCCGCCAACACGCTGTACCGCCGGGTCGCCGAGGCCTCGCTGGCGCACTGGCTCGACGGCAAATGCAAGCGCTGCGGCGGCACCGGCATCGCGCCGCCGTCACGCCGTGTCGCCTGTGCCGCGTGCCAGGGCAGCGGCGACGCGCCGGTCAGCTGCCCGGGCAGTTTTGAGCGGGAAAAAATCAAGGAGATGGTCGGCGAACTGGAGGGCCTGCTGCAGACGCACGGCGCGCGCGCGGCGCGGCTGCTGGGGCGGCGCCGGCGCTAAAAAATGCTGGGGAGACAGAGATTTGAATGAAACCACCCGATACACACTTTCCTCACTCGTAATAGTCGCGTCAGCCGGCGCGGCACCGATAGGGGAAATTAGCGCAGATTGAGGCCGCCACCGGCGCCACCACGTGCGCACAACAACGCCGGTCGCGCGGATCGCCGCGCGGTCTTTTTTTATCTTCAAGCTAATTCACACGCACGCTCAACCCAACCCGCCCCGGCGGGTTTTTTTATGGAGGTAGACATGGCAGAACCCGTATCCACCATCGCCGCGCTCGGCGCCGCGCTCATCGCGCCGGCGCTGGCGTACCTGCCGGGCGCGGTCGGCGCGGCCGTTTCGCTGAAGTTCCTCGGCGACGGTCCGAGCCGTTCACAAAAGCTGATCTCGTTCGCCGCCGGTGTCGCCTGCGCGGTCTACGTCGCGCCGGCGTTGATCGAGTTTTTCAGCATTGGCGGCGCGCAGGTGCAGGCCGGCGTCGAGTTCCTGGTCGGCCTGTTCGCGCTGGCGATCGGCCGTCAGTTGTTTATCGAGATTAACTCGGCCGACCTTATCGGCGCGCTGAAACGGCGCTACTTCGGCGACCGCAAATGACGCCGCAGGCCGCCGCCGCCGCCGCCGCCCGCGCCGCTACGCGTGGCCGGCGCCGGGCCCGTAGTGCAGGCGGGCGCCCCAGCTGCGCTCGTAGAACGGCGCCACGCTGTTGAGGAAATAGTCGCTCAGCTTGTCCTCGCCGGCCACCACCAGCGTCAGGTCGACCGGCTCGCCGGGCGGCGCGGCGGCGGCGGCGACGGCGCCGGCCCGGCGCAGCAGCTGTTCGGTGTCGCCGTCGGCGTCCAGGCCCACCAGCAGGTGCGGCTGGCTGTCGAGCGAGGGCGCCAGCATCAGCGACAGGTAGGCGGCGCGGGCGTTGGCGCAGCCGGCCAGCAGCGTCGTCAGCGCGTCCACCAGCTTGCTGGGGTAGCGCTGCGGCTGGCCCAGGAACACCTGGGTGGCGTCGGCCGCCAGCCGCGCCCCGCTTGGCGCTGGCGCGCCGTCGCGCAGCATGGTGGCGACCTCTTCGGGCAGGAACTCCTTGCCGTACAGCGACTTGGGATTGAGCACCAGCGCCGCGCCCTTGGTGATCTCGAACAGCGAGCGGGCCGACAGTTGCAGGTAGTTGCAATCGGCGTCGACGGCGCGCTGCAGCGCCGCCACCGAGCTGAAGAAGGGGATGATGGTGGAGCCGTCGCTGCGGGTCCAGTTTTGAATCGAGATCGACTCGCCCGGGTCGACGTCGCCGAACGGCCCCGGCTCGCTTTCGCCGACCACGTAGATGTCGGCGTCGAGCAGCGCCCGGTAGAAATGGACGCGTTGCGCCGGGTCGTCCGCCGCCAGGCGCAACGACTGTTCCAGATGGCTCTCTGCACCTTGCATGCGACCTCCGTGAATGCGATGAAGAACGGAAGAAGCGCAGCCGCCGGCGCTTCCCATGTGAGTGGAAAGTCTAGCGCCGATGGCCGGCGCTTCGCTTGTCGACGATCAGAGGATGCCGCGAAGGGCGGGCGCGCCGCCGGATGGCGCACGCCAGGGCCGACGAGGCGGGCCCCGGGTGGGGGCGACGCCGCTTACCGCGGCTGGTACGGCTGCGCTTCCAGCGCCAGGCCGGCGCCGTCGAAGCGCAGCGCCACCGCGACGTCGCGCACGCCGAGGGTGGCGAGGGCGTCGGCGATGTCGTCGACCTCCACCGCCAGGTCGGCGGCCAGGTCGAGCGGCTTTTCCGAGGACGCCAGCAGGGCGCCGCCGGCCGCGTACAGGTTGACCCGCAGCACCATGTCGCCGCGCACGTCGGCCGGCCCGACCACGGCGCCGGCCTGCCCGGCGGCGACGCCGTGTTGCCGCAGCGCGGCGTTGATCTCGGCCATCATTTGCAGCATGAAGTATTCGGCCATGCCTTGTTCCTTACCGCCGTGGAACAGGTCCTGGTACAGGAAATGGATCTCCGGCGCCGCGCCGGGGGCCGCCAGGCAGCGTTGCAGCAACGGCGCCACCCGCACCGTCCAGGCCTGGTAGCGCGCCATGCGCGCGGCGAAATATGCGTCGGCCGCGGCTTCCTCCTCGGGCGCCTGGTAAAACGGATCGTCGGCGCGCTTGAGCGCGAAGCCGAGCAGGAAGCGCAATTCGACGGCGGCGTCGCCGGCGCCGAAGCCGCTGTCGCTCCAGCCGGCGATGCTGCGCTCGAGCGCCGGCGTCGCCGTCACCTTCTTGTCCGTCATCGAGGCCCAGGCGTCGCGCACCATCTCGTTGAGGTGGCTGTAGGTGATGCGGTCGATTTCGTCGAGGTCGTAGGCGTGGTTCATCAGCACCACCTTGGCCTTGGGGCTTTCCAGGCCCGCCTGCTGGAAGCTCTGCACCAGTTGCTCGAACGCGTCCTGGTCCTGGAAACCCTGCTCCTGCCGCAAGCCGCCGGTGCTGTGCACGAACAGCGGCACCACGAAGGCGTTGATCTCCATCGTCGGCGCGCCCTCGCGGCGGATCAGCACGGTGGAGGCGGCCTCCTCGATGTGGCCGCGCAGGTACTGGTAGGCGCCGACGTCCTCGTACTTGGCGCGCTCGATGGCCTCGTACAGCACCTCGTCCTTCTTCTGGTTGAGGTTTTTGCGGATCATGCGCTGGAACTCGACTTCCTTCTGGCGCAGCACCTCGCTCATGGTGTCGCTGTCTTCCTGCTCGACCAGGTCGAGCGCCAGGTCGCACAGCGATTGCGTCAGCACATCGTCTTTGTCTGCGGCGGTGTCGCTCGATTTGCGGGGCGCGGGGCGCTTGTTTTTTGGCATGGTGGTATCGGTATCGTTCTGTGCGGGGTGGTAGGGGGGCGCGCCGGGCGGCGCCGGCGGCGCGCCGGGTCGGGTCGGTAGCGCAGTGCTGGAATGCCTTAGTGGTCGCTGTCGAACATCTCGTGCAGCTCGTCGAGCAGCTCGTCGGTTTCCTCGTCGCTCAGGCCGAGGTGCCGGCAGGCCAGCGCGCCGCCCTTGTCCCACTCCAGCGAGTTGCTGTTGCCGTGGTAGCGCTGGATGCCCTTTTCGGCCAGCAGCGACAGCGCCACCAGCGAGCGGATGGCGTCGTCGGTGGCCGGGTCTTGCAGCACGCGGTAGTCGTGGTGCAGCAGGATCGCCCACGAGACGTCGCTCGACAGGCCCCAGTTGCGCGCCAGCAGGCAGCCGATCGCCGCGTGGTTGGTGTTGTGGCGCGCGTCCTCGATGACGGTGAAGCAATGCTCGGCGTCGTTGCTGGCCGCCTCGAAGGTGTTGACGTAGTCGGGGAAGCGGTTCATCAGCAGCGGCACGCCGATGTCGCAGAACAGGCCGAAGGTGTGGGCGATGTCGGGCGGGGCGATGCGCAGCTTGCGCGAGGTGAACACCAGGGCGCGCGCGCGCTTGGCCGAGACGTCCCAGAATTCGTTCAGCGACACGCCCTCGGCCTCGACCGCCTGGCGCGCCAGCATGCCGGTGACCAGCGCGCTGCACTGGTTCACGCCGAGGAAGTTGATGCCCTGCTCGACCGACTTGGCCTTGCGCGCGGCGCCGTAGAACGGCGAATTGGCCAGCTTCAGCAGGGCGCCGGAGATGCCGACGTCGTTGGCGATGATCTTGGCGACCCGGCGCGGCGACGGGTCCGGCTCGGCCAGCTCGCGCTGCAAGTCGACGAGCAGGCTGGGTCGTGGCGGGATGCGCAGCGAGCGCATCAGGGCCGCGACCGGATCGTCTTCGTCTGCTTTCGCTGTGGCTGCCACTTTCGTCATCGTTGTCTTCAGGTCAGGCTTGCATGGGTATACGCGCGGCGCCGGCGCGCCACACCCGATTATCGCTGTTTACTGCCGGCAATTGCTTGTATTCCTGGGCGGCGCCTTGAAAAAAGTCGATATTTTTTTAAAGAAATGCACGCGCCGGCGTTTTTCCGCGCCGTCGTGGCGGCATGTCGGCGCGTCCATCATGCCGATTCGATAAGAAGCGCGGCGGCCGCCGCCGGTATACAATCGGGCGCATGACTATCCTGCTTCCCGGCATTGATTTTAGCGCGCCCTCGCTGTATGTGGCCCAGCAATTGATCGGCGCCACGCTGCTGGTCGGCGGCGTCGGCGGGCGCATCGTCGAGACCGAGGCCTACGACCGCGCCGATCCGGCCTCGCACACCTTCGGCGGGCCGACCCGGCGCAACGCGCCGATGTTCGGGCCGCCGGGGCGCAGCTATGTGTACCGCTCCTACGGCTTGCATTGGTGTCTGAACGTCGTCTGCCGCGAAGAGGGCCACGGCGCCGGCGTGTTGATCCGCGCGATCGAGCCGCTGGCCGGGCTGGCGCAGATGCGCAGCCGGCGCGGCCTGGCCGACGCGCGCCTGCTGTGCGCCGGGCCGGGCCGGCTCTGCCAGGCGCTGGCGGTGGACGCCGGGCTCAACGACATGGCGCTGGACGCGGCGCCGTTCCAGCTGAGCGCGCGCGCCGAGACGCCCGATATCGTGGCCGGGCCGCGCATCGGCATTTCCAAGGCGGTCGAGCTGCCGTGGCGTTTCGGCCTGGCCGGCTCGCGCTTCCTGAGTCGGCCGCTGCGCTAAACCGCGACGTTGGCGGGCCGCTAACCCGAGCTACAAAACCGGGTTAACTGCCGCCCTCAACCGTCGCGCCGTTGGCCGCCCCAGCCGGGGGCGTTGCGGCGGTCGGCGTTGGCGCCGCCGCGCAGCGGGCCGCCGTCGGCGCGCCGCTCCAGGTCGCCCTTCAGCGCGGCGCGGGGGGGGGGCGTGGGGGGGGGCCCCTCGGCGACAGGAGGGGGGGGCGAAGCAACCGCCGCCGTCCAAAGCAACCCACAACACACACAAGCAATACC
>NZ_JBJXIB010000142.1:0-14935 GCF_046115965.1 Janthinobacterium sp. CG_23.3
ATGCTGATTGTAGGGCAGGTAGCTCGTCGTCATTCGACAAGTTTACCTCGTCCCCATTCCGATTGCATCAGTTTCTGCCGCGCAGACTCCTAGGGCGCCGGCGGACAGGTCCAAGCCTGCGCATCGCGTAGCAGCCCACCACCAGCAGGCAGGCGGCGCCGATGATGCGCTCCGACGACCAGCCATAGTCGTTGACCCGCAGGCCCAGCGCGTACACGCCGTTGGCCCAGATCGGCAACAACAGCATCGCCGCCACGCGCGCGCTGACGGCGACCGTGCGCGCGACGTCGGCGCCTACCGGCCACAGCGCGCCGACGAAGAAGGCGGAAAACAGCAACTGGATCGCCAGTTTCCAGGCGGCGTCGAAATAGCTCGGATAGCGCGCCACGAGGCGACGCTCCAGCGCGCCGGCCAGCACCAGCGCGTGGGCGATGTACAGGCCGACGCCGCAGAACACGAACAGCAAGGTCGACGGCATCGGATCGACGCGCGCGCCGGCGCCAGCGTCATCCCGCCAAGCCGGCGCGCCGTCGAGGCGCCAGATGTCGTACGGCGCCAGCGCGGCGACCACCAGCGCCGCCGCCAGCATCCAGGCGGCGGCGCGGCGCGGCGCCAGATGCCCCAGGCTGGAAATGAGCAACACCGGCGACAGCACGCCGAGCAACACCAGCGGCGCGAATAGATAGGGCTGGGTGGCCGGCCACAACTGGTCCGCTTTCGCCAGATACAACAGATACAGCAGCGCGCCCTGCAACAGCCCGACCGCCAGGCGCGCGGCCGCTACCCTCGGCGTCGCCACCGTGTTGAGCGTGAAGGTGTCTTTCGCGGCGGGCGTGCGCGGCATGCGGCAGTCCTGTCTCAATAAGTATGGGCGCCGCCATGATCGCACCTCGTTATGTTTTTTTTAATAATGGCCGGAGCGGCAACAGCTGCGCCAGCCCCCAGGCGAACTCCGGCAGCAAGAACAGCCACAGCACCGGCGCGCCGGTGGCCAGCAGCGCCCACGCCATCCACGTCGAAAAGAGCAGCCGCGCCGCCGCGTCGTAACGGCCGAGGCGCGGCTGCGGGTCGCGCACGCGCAACGCCGACCAGACCAGCACAATGCTCCCGAGCAAACAGCAAATAAGCACGTGGAAGGGTTCGAACGGCGGCAGGGCGGCGCCGCCCAGCAACACGTTCACGTTCGACAGCTGCTCGCGCACCAGCGCGAAGCTCCACGGCGTGGCGAAAGGCGCGGTCAGCAGCACATCATAGAGCGCGCTGGCGCGCACGATGTGGCGAAAATCGGACGGCGACACGGACGGCATCATCTTCACACTCCCAGAAAAGTAATACGGCAATGCTAAAGCCTGGAGTACACTCCAAGGTCAAGCGCAATGGAGGCGATGCATGCAAATAGGGGAAATGGCCGCGGCCACCGGGCTGAGCCGCGACACGCTGCGCTACTACGAGAAACGCGGCCTGCTGCGCGCGCGCCGCGCCGGCAACGGCTACCGCGACTACCCGCCCGAGGCGCTCGACTGGCTGCGCTACATCCGCATCGCCCAAAGCCTGGGCTTCACCCTGGCCGAAATCGAAGCCGACTTGCCGCTGCTGAACGCGCCGGAGGCGTCGGCGCCGCAACTGCGCGCCGCGCTTGCGCGCAAACTGGCCGACATCGACGTCCGCATCGCCGGGCTGCACGGCCTGCGCGGCGAACTGGCGCGCCGCCTCGACGACAACATGGCCGCCTGCCCGCTGAGCCCGCCAACACTTCCGGGTTCACATCTCGATATGGCGGTGTTGTTGTGAAACGGCATTGACGCGGATGGTCGACGCGCAATCCGGCGCGCCGCTCCGGGCCAACGTTGTCGGGTGACGCCGTCGCGGCTGGCCCGACCTGCGAAAACCGCGCTCACGGCATTCGTCTCGCCCCCCCAAGGGCGGCGGGCACGTGGGCAGGCCAACAACGCTATAATAGTTGGGCTTGACCGCGGCCATCCGGCCGCCCCTCCCCAACCGCTTTTCCGCTCTGGTCCGCTACGTGAATCCACATCTCGACAAACTGCAATCGTATCCGTTCGAAAAACTGCGCCAATTATTTGCCAAGGTAAGCGTCAATCCGGACTATTCCGCCATCAGCCTGGGCATGGGCGAGCCGAAGCACCCAACCCCGCCGTTTATCCAGCAGGCGCTGGCCGACAACGTCGCCGGACTGGCCAGCTACCCGACCACGATCGGTTCGCAGGCGCTGCGCGTGGCCATCGCCAACTGGCTCGAACGCCGCTACGGCATCGCGCCGCTGGACCCGGCCACGCAGGTGTTGCCCGTCAACGGTTCGCGCGAGGCGCTGTTCGCGCTGGCGCAAACGGTCATCGACCCGGCCGCCAAGTCGCTGGTGGTCAGCCCGAACCCGTTCTACCAGATCTACGAGGGCGCCGCCTACCTGGCCGGCGCCGAGCCGTATTTCGTCAATTCCGATCCGGCGCGTAATTTCGGCTGCGATTACGACAGCATTCCGCCCGCCGTCTGGGATCGCGTCGCGCTGCTGTTCGTCTGCTCGCCCGGCAACCCGACCGGCGCCACGCTGACCCTGACCGACTGGGAGCACCTGTTCGCGCTGTCCGAGCGCTACAACTTCGTCATCGCCGCCGACGAGTGCTATTCCGAGATCTACCACGGCGACCAGCCGCCGCTGGGCGCGCTGGAGGCGGCCCACACGCTCGGCCTGGCCGGCGCCCCGCGCCCGTACGCGCGCCTGGTGGTGTTCTCCAGCCTGTCGAAGCGCTCCAACGTGCCGGGCATGCGCTCGGGCTTCGTCGCCGGCGACGCCGAGGTGTTGAAAAAATTCCTGCTCTACCGAACCTACCACGGCGGCGCCATGAGCCCCACCGTGCAGGCGGCCTCCGTCGCGGCCTGGAACGACGAAACCCACGTCGAAGAGAATCGCGCAAAGTACCGCGCCAAGTTCGCCGCCATCACGCCGCTGTTGCAGGGCGTGCTGCAAGTGGAACTGCCGGACGCCGGCTTTTACCTGTGGGCCGACGTCAGCCGCACCGGCCTGTCGGACACGCAATTCGCGCAGCGCCTGTACGCCGAATATAATGTCACGGTATTGCCTGGCAGTTACCTGGCGCGCGACGCGCACGGCATCAATCCAGGCAGCAACCGGGTCCGCATGGCGCTGGTCGCCGAGGCCGAGGAAGGCTTGGAGGCGGCGCGCCGCATCGTCCAGTTCTGCCATTCCTTATCAGCATCTTGAACCACCAACCAAAGAACATCATGAGCCAACAATTAGAGCAAATCATCGAGCAGGCGTGGGAAAACCGCGCCGAGATCACCCCGGCCAACGGCGCCGCCGAGCTGCGTGACGCGGTCGGCCACGTTATCGCCGGCCTCGACGACGGCAGCATCCGCGTCGCGCAAAAAACCGGCGCCGACTGGGTCGTCAACCAGTGGGTCAAGAAAGCCGTGCTGCTGTCGTTCCGCCTGGAAAACAACGTCGTGATGAGCGGCGACGGCACCATGCAGTTCTACGACAAGGTACCGACCAAGTTCGCCAACTACACCGAAGCCGACTTCGTCAAGGGCGGCTTCCGTGTGGTGCCGCCGGCCGTCGCCCGCCGCGGCAGCTTCATCGGCAAGAACGTCGTCATGATGCCGTCGTTCGTCAACATCGGCGCCTACGTCGACGAAGGCACCATGGTCGACGCCTGGGCCACCGTCGGCTCCTGCGCGCAGATCGGCAAGAACGTCCACCTGTCCGGCGGCGTCGGCATCGGCGGCGTGCTGGAACCGATGCAAGCGAACCCGACCATCATCGAGGACAATTGCTTCATCGGCGCCCGCTCGGAAATCGTCGAAGGCGTCATCGTCGAAGAGAACTCGGTGATTTCGATGGGCGTCTACATCGGCCAGTCGACCAAGATCTACGACCGCGCCACCGGCGAAGTGAGCTACGGCCGCGTGCCGGCCGGCTCCGTCGTGGTGTCGGGCAACCTGCCGTCGGACGACGGCAAGTACAGCCTGTACTGCGCCGTCATCGTCAAGCGCGTCGACGCCAAAACCCGCGCCAAGACCGGCATCAACGAATTGCTGCGCGGGATTTAATTCAGCCACACCGGGGACAGACCACGTTTTCCGAGAAATACTTTCTCGGAAAACGTGGTCTGTCCCCAAACTGATGAAGGGGTACACGATGGCCATGGAACGCTTATTCCAGTTGATGAAGGAAAAGAACGCGTCGGACATGTTTTTCGCGGTCAATTCCCCGGTCCACCTGAAGATCAACGGCAATCTGATCCCCATCAATCAACAAAAGCTAGAGCCGGACAACATCGGCTCGCTGCTCTCTGAAATCTGCACGCCCGAACAAGTGGCCGAGCTGGAACGCGAGAACGAACTCAACATGGGCATCTCGGTGCCCAACTTGGGCCGCTTCCGCCTGTCGGCGTTCCGCCAGCGCGGCAGCATCTCCGCCGTGTTCCGCTACGTGCCCGCCAACATCCCGGCGCTGGCCGACCTCGGCCTGCCGAGCGCGCTCGCCGAGCTGATCATGGAAAAGCGCGGCCTGATGCTGATCGTCGGCTCGACCGGCTCGGGCAAGTCGACCACCATCGCGTCGATGCTGGACCACCGCAACGAGTTGCGCTCCGGCCATATCCTGACCCTGGAAGACCCGATCGAGTACCTGTTCAAGAACAAGCGATCGATCGTCAACCAGCGCGAGATCGGCAGCGACGCCAAGGACTTCTACACCGCGCTGCGCAATTCGATGCGCCAGGCGCCCGACTGCATCCTGATCGGTGAAATCCGCGACAAGGAAACCATGGCCGCCGCGCTGGCCTACGCCCAGTCCGGCCACCTGGTGCTGGCCACGCTGCACGCCAACAACAGTTACAACGCGCTGAACCGCATTATCAGTTTCTATCCGATCGAGAACCGCGCGTCGCTGCTGCAAGACCTGTCGTCGACGGTCAAGGCCATCGTGTCGCAGCGCCTGGTGCGCTCGATCAACGGCGGCACCCGCACGGCGGCCGTCGAGATCATGGTCAACACCCGCCACATCTCCGACTTGATCGAACAGGGCGACATCAACCAGATCAAGGAGGCGATCGAGAAAAGCATGTCGCCGGGCTCGCAGTCGTTCGAGCTGGCGCTGCTGCAATTGGTCAAGGACGGCATCATCAGCCAGGAGGAGGCGCTGGCCAACGCCGATTCGGCCACCAATTTATTGTGGCTGCTTAACAACGGGCCGGACAGCAAGAGCGCCCAGGCCGAGCCGGAAGCCAAGGCCAGCACCGAGGCGTCGTTTACCGAGTTTACGCTGAACACTTGAGGCGCCCAGCCGCCTCCGCCTGCCCTATTTCACTTCGCGCGCCAGTTTCAGCATTTGGTAGCTCAGCACCAGTCCGCGCCGCTTCGCCTCGGTCTGGTTGATGCGGAACGCCAAGCCGTTCGGCTCCAGTACCAGGCCGATCACGGCGCCGCTGCGAAACGATTCGGCGCTGTCGCCGACGATCAGCACCGGGCCGTCGGCCAGCAACTCGCGCCAGCGCTGCAGCTCGGCCCGCCCTGTCATTCCCAGCACCAGCAACTGGCACTGCGGCACCGCTTGCGGTTCGCTCAGGTACAACAGGCGCACCGGCGCCGCACCGGGCGCGCCCTGCGTCAGCCCGCGCAAGGCTTCCTGCAACGGCGCGTTGCCGGCCACGCAGTAGGTGAATTCGCGCGGCGGCGCCGGCGGCCATTCGGTCAGTTGCGCGAAGCGGTAGATGAAGGCCGCCTTCAGTTGCACCTCGTCCGGGCCGGCCCACGCCGACGCCGGCGCGGCCAGGCCCAGCCAGCACAGCGCGGCCAGCCAACAGCGGCGCCTCATGGAAGGAAACGCCGCGTCAGCGACAGCCGCAGCACCCGCCCCTCTTGCAGCAGCGACACGCCCGGCGTCCAGGGCCGGTCGGCATAGCGCTTGTTGGCCAGGTTGTAGAGTCCCAGCGACCACTCCGCCTCGGCGCCCGGGCGCCACAGCAGTACCGCGTTGACCAGCGCGTAGCCGGGCAAGTCCTGCGCGTCGGTGCGGCGCCGGCTGGTGCCGAGCGCCTGCCACGACAGCCGCAGCGCGTCGCCCGCCAGCGGCTGGCTGAACATGAGTTTGACCAGCGTGCGCGGCGAATTGCTCAAGCCCTGGCCGTGCGCGTCCTTGCTGTCCTGCAGCGACACGGCGGCGCGCAATTGCCGGCCGCCGTCCCAGCGCCGCTCCAGCCCCAGCTCGGCGCCGGCGTTGCGGATCGGGCCGCTGTTCTCGACGAAGCCGGTTTGCTGGTTCACGCCGATCAGGTCGCGCAAGCGCGAAGCGTAGAGCGACAGCCGGTATTGCAGGCGCGGCGTGGGCGCGTGCTCCCACGCCAGTTCCAGCGTGCGTATCCGCTCCGGCGCCGGAACGGCCACCTGGTACGGCGCGTTGACCTGGAACTCGTACAGGTTGGCGGCGCGGAAGGCGCTGCCGTACATCAACTTCAGCGTCGCGTCGGCGACGCCGCTCCAGACCCAGGCCAGGCGCGGATTGCTGCTGCCGCCGCCGGCCGTGGCCTGGTCGCGGCGCCATCCGAGGATCAGGCGGTGCGCGTCGTTGAGGCGCCAGGCGTCCTGCACGAACAGGCCGCGGCGCCGGTTGTTGCCGAAAAACTCGGCCAGCACCGGCTCGCCGACGGTGCCGGCGCTGATTTTTTGCTCGCGGTCGCCCTGGTATTCGACGCCCGCCATCAAGTCGTGGTCGCGCCAGCGCCGCGTGCTTAGGCGCAGGTCGGCGTTGACCCAGCGCCCCAGCGAGACGGTGGCGTATTCGCGTTCCAGCGCGTCGTCGCGCAGATACGGTTCAATGTAGCGGTACTCGCTGCGCTTGGCCGAGACGGCGCCGAACAAGGTCCAGTCGTCGCCCAGCGCGCGCTCGTACGCCAGCGCGGCGAAGCTGCCGTTGACGACGGCGCGGGCTTGGCCGAAGTTGTGGCCAGGCCCGGCCCCCAGCGCGCCGGGGAAGCCGCGCTCGCGCTGGCTGACGCCGCCGCGCAAGGTCCAGCCGCCGACGCGCGCCATGCCCAGCACGCGCTCGCCGCGGTCCCAGTTGCGCTCGGCGGCAAGGTCGCGCTCGGCCGGCGCCACCTCGACCGCCGAGGCGATGCGGTCCTGGCGGAACGCGCTCAGCGCCAGCCAGCCCTCCCAGCCGCGTTCGGAGCGGTGGCCCCAGCTGGCGCGCAGCTGGCGCAGCCGGTCCGAGTCGACGGCGGCGCTCACCTGCGCGCCGCGCAATTTGTCGCTGCCCTTGGTAATGACGTTCACCACGCCGAGGAAGGCGTTGTTGCCGTACAGCGCGGAGCCGGGGCCGGGCGCGAATTCAACCCGCTCGATCAGCCCGACGTCGACCGGGAACTCCGGCCCCAGCACGCCGGCGTCGTAGATGTTCTCGTTGACGCGGATGCCGTCGACCAGGAACAACAGGCGCGAGTTCAGGTCGCCCGGCCGACCCAGGCCGCGCGCGCCGACGTAGACGAATTCGCCGTCGCCGCTGACGAACAGGCCCGGCATGCTGCGCATGACGTCGGCCATGTTGCGCAGGCCGTAGCGGGCGATGTCGGCGTCGGTGACGACGTAGGTGACAGACGGCGCCTGCGCCGCGCTTTCGGCGTAGCGCGACGAGGTCGACACTTCGACCTCGCGCGGCACCTCGCTCAGCGGCTGGCGCAGCAACTGCTCCAGCGTAGGCTGGGCGGCGCTGGCGGGGGGCTGGGCCGGGGCCGGGACTGGCACTAGAGCTTGCGCTTGCGCCTGTTGCAGCGCCGGCCAGCAGCACGCCGCAGCCAGCGCCAGCCGCAGCGCGGCGCCGCGGCGCCTACTCGGACTGCGCATCGCCGGCCCTCCTGAAGGTGTTTTTGCCAGCCCGCTTGGCCGCGTACATGGCGCGGTCGGAGGCGTTCAGCAAGGCGCTCGGGTCGCCCGCGTCGAGCGGGTAGAAGGCCAGCCCGATGGTGGCGCCGACCGGCATCAACCGGCCGGCGACGTGCAGCGGCGCGCGCACCGCCTCGATGACGCGGCGCGCCAACTGCTCGGCGGCGGCCTGGTCCGGCAGCGCCGGCAAGATCAGCGCGAACTCGTCGCCGCCGAGCCGGCACAACACGTCGCGCGCGCGCACCGCGCCGGCCATGCGCTGCGCCACTTCGCACAGCACGGCGTCGCCGGCCTCGTGGCCGTGCTCGTCGTTGACGACCTTGAAATTGTCCAGGTCGATGAACATCAGCGCCATCAGCTCGGCGGCGTGGGCGCTGTGCACCAGGTGGCGCTGCAACTCGCCCTGGAAGAACAGCCGGTTCGGCAACGCGGTCAGGCTGTCGCGGTGCGCCAGCCGCTGCATCTGCCGGCCGGCCACTTGTTCCTGTTCCAATTGCTGGTGCAAATCGGCCTGCCAGATCTCGATGCGTTTCAACATCTCGTTGAAGCGTTCGGTCAAGCGCCCCACCTCGTCGCGCCGGTGCACGGTGGCGCGGCGGCTGTAGTTGTGGTCGCGCGAGACGCGCTCGGCCAGGTCGGACAGGTCGACGATGGGCGCCAGCGCCCGCCGCTGCACCGCGCGCAGGCCGCGCGCCGCGACCCAGATCGCCAGCGCGATCAAGGTTCCGGCCAGGCCGGACAGTTGCAACAGGGTGCGGTGCAGGCTTTGCAGGCTTTCGCGCACCACCAGCGCGCCGACCCGCTCGCCCTTCAGGCGCACCGGCACCCACACCTCCAGCGCCTGCGCCGAGGTGCTGGTGACGCTGGCGCGCGTGGCCAGTTGGCGCGGCGGCGCCAGCCGCGCCAGCGCCGCGCCGGGCTCGGCCTGCCAGTGGGCGAACAGCACGTTCTGGTTGGTTTGCACCTGCACTTCGAGCAGGTCGCTGCGGCGCGAGAACGAAGCCAGCTCGTTGCGCGCGGCGGCGGCGTCGACGAACACCAGCATCGGCGCGACGCTGTTGGCCAGCAGCTGCGCGCCCAGTTCGGCGCTTTGCGCCTGGCGCGCGCGCGCGACGAACCAGGTCGCCGTGGCGATCAGCGTGAACGTCAGCAACATGGTTGCGCTCAGCACCAGCAGGTTCAGCCGCGTCAGGCGCCGTACCAGCGAGTCGCCGGAAGCGCGGGGCTGCGGTACGTGGGTGGCGCTGGTCTGGTCGGTCATGGCTGCGGTGGCGGCTTGGCGGCGGCGTGGTGGCGACTGGGGAAACGGCATGGCGGCGGCGGGAAGGGGCGGTCCGTTCCGGCGCACAATTTCCTCAAGGAATTATCTTTCTATGGGATTGTATGCCGAAAGCCCGCCGCGGTGGCGCAAAAGAGCGGCGATTGCGCCGCGGCGTGGCGCGCCGGCCACCGCAGCCATGGTATTCTAGCGCCCTTCGAGCGGGCACTTTGGCCCGATCAACCCTGCCAGCCCCCGATTTCTCATGACAATGACCTTATATGGCATCCCGAACTGCGACACGGTCAAAAAAGCCCGCGTCTGGCTCGCCGACCAGCAGCAAGCGTTTACCTTCCACGATTTCAAGAAGCAGGGCCTGGAGCGCGCCACCGTCGCGCAATGGCTGCAACATCTGCAATGGGAGGCGCTGGTGAACCGCAAGGGCACCACCTGGCGCAATCTGAGCGAGGAACGCAAGGCCGCCGTGGTCGACGCCGACAGCGCGCTGGAACTGATGCTGGAGTCGCCGTCGGTGATCAAGCGGCCGGTGCTGCATGATGGACAACAGTTCCATGTCGCGTTTTCGGACGCGCAGTACCGCGCGATTTTTGGGCTGTAGACTGTCAACCAAGCAACTCCTGTAACCCCGGGGTCAGCCCCCCCGGCCGCACCTCCATAATAAATATATATGACTTATTCCAAGACTCTCGCGCTGACCGAAAAACTGCTGGCCCTGTCCTCCGTCACGCCCGACGACAAGGGCTGCCAGCGCCATCTGATCGACCTGCTCGAGCCGCTCGGCTTCGTCTGCGAAACCATCGAGTCGAACGGCGTCACCAATCTGTGGGCGCGCAAGGGCGCGACGGCGCCGCTGATCGTCTTCGCCGGCCACACCGACGTGGTGCCGACCGGCCCGGTCGAGCAGTGGCGCTCGCAGCCGTTTATTCCGACCCACCGCGACGGCAAGCTGTACGGCCGCGGCTCGGCCGACATGAAGACCTCGATCGCCGCCATGGTCGTGGCCTGCGAGGAATTCGTCGCCGCCCGCCCGGCCCATAGCGGCTCGATCGGCTTCCTCATCACCAGCGACGAGGAGGGCCCGGCCACCGACGGCACCGTGATCGTTTGCAAGATGCTGAAGGAACGCGGCGAACAGATCGACTATTGCCTGGTCGGCGAGCCGACCTCGGCCGACACGCTGGGCGACATGATCAAGAACGGCCGCCGCGGCTCGCTCGGCGGCAGGCTGACCGTCAAGGGCGTGCAGGGCCACATCGCCTACCCGCAGCTGGCGAAGAACCCGATCCACCTGGCCGCGCCGGCGCTGGCCGAGCTGGTCGCCGAGCAATGGGACGCCGGCAACGAATACTATTTGCCGACGTCGTGGCAGATGTCCAACATCCACGGCGGCGCCGGCGCCTCCAACGTCATCCCGGGCGAACTGGTGGTCGACTTCAACTTCCGCTTCTCCACCGCCAGCACCTCCGAGGGCTTGAAGGCGCGCGTCCACGCCATCCTCGACAAGCACGGTGTCGAGTACGACATGAAGTGGACGCTGAGCGGCCTGCCCTTCCTGACCCCGCGCGGCGAGCTGAGCGACGCGCTATCGTCGGCGATCCTGGCCGAAACCGGCATCGAAACGGAGTTATCGACCACTGGCGGCACCTCCGATGGCCGTTTCATCGCTCAGATCTGCCCGCAGGTGATAGAATTCGGTCCTCCTAACGCAAGTATCCACAAGATCGACGAGCACATCGAACTGCGCTTCATCGATCCGCTGAAGAATATCTACCGGCGTACGCTGGAGAACTTGCTGCCTTAACCCCATATCCAGGCCCGCTCGCGGGCCGCCTTTTTTTCGAGAGCGCCCATGAGCCCGACCTCTTTCACCACGCCGCGCGACTTGCTGCGCTACGCCGTGACCCGCTTCAACACCGCCAAGTTGTTTTTTGGCCACGGCAGCGCCGAAGCGTTCGACGAGGCGGCCTACCTGATCCTGCACACGCTCAAGCTGCCGCTGGACAAGCTGGAACCCTTCCTGGACGCCAAATTGCTGGCCGACGAAGTGGCCGCCGTGCTGGCCGTCATCGAGCGCCGCAGCGTCGAGCGCGTGCCGGCCGCCTACATCACCAAGGAAGGCTGGCTCGGCACGTACAACTTCTACGTCGACGAGCGCGTCATCGTGCCGCGCTCCTTCATCGCCGAGCTGGTGCCGGACTTCTTCTCGCCGTGGGTACCCGATCCCGAGGGCGTGGAAAACATCCTGGAACTGTGCACCGGTTCCGGCTGCCTGGCGATCATGCTGGCCGACGCCTTCCAGAACGCCAAGGTCGACGCCGTCGACATCTCGCCGGACGCGCTGGCCGTGGCGCGCCGCAACGTCTCCGACTACAAGCTGGAGTCGCGCGTAACCTTGATCGAGAGCGACCTGTACCAGAACGTGCCGGACAAGAAATACGATTTGATCATCACCAATCCGCCGTACGTGAACTCTACGTCGATGGGCAAGTTGCCGCAAGAGTACCTGTGCGAGCCGCGGATCGCCCTCGACGGCGGCAGCGACGGCATGGACCTGGTGCGCAAGATCGTCGCCGGCGCCGCCGAGCGCCTGACCGACGACGGCATTTTGATGGTTGAAATCGGCAACGAGCGCGCATTCGCCGAAGCCGCCTTTGGCGCGCTGGGCCTGACCTGGCTGACCACCAGCGCCGGCGACGACATGGTGTTCCTGCTGACCGCCGACCAGTTGCGTTTGAACTAATAGCATGAAGCCGGGGCGCCGGCGGCTCCGCCGCCGGATGCACGCCTCTGGTTTCCACATTTGCATGACCTGAACTGCATTCCCAGCGAGACCGGGGTTGTGTTCTTCACCCCATAACAAAGCACAAAAATGATACGTTTTCTACAAGTAAGCCTGATGCGCGGCATCAAACCGTTGTTGGAGCAAGTCGACGTCACCCTCAACCCGGGCGACAAGATCGGCTTGATCGGCGCCAACGGCGCCGGCAAATCGAGCCTGTTCGGCCTGCTGCGCGGCGAGTTGCACCCGGACCAGGGCGAGATCGATTTCCCGGCCAAGTGGCGCATGGCTTACGTGGCGCAGGAAACCCCGGCGCTGGACCGCGCCGCGCTCGACTACGCGATCGACGGCGACGTCACGCTGCGCAAGCTGGAAAGCGAACTGGCGCGCCTGGAATCGGAGCCTGAAACGACCGAAAACGGCATCGCCATCGGCAATATGTACAGCGCGCTGGCCGACGCCGACGCCTACACCGTGCAGTCGCGCGGCGAGCAATTGCTGCTGGGCCTGGGCTTCACGCTGGACCAGATGCAATTGCCGGTGGCCAGCTTCTCCGGCGGCTGGCGCATGCGCCTGAATTTGGCGCAGGCGCTGATGTGCCCGTCCGACCTGCTGCTGCTCGATGAACCGACCAACCATTTGGATTTGGACGCGATCATCTGGCTGGAAGACTGGCTCAAGCGCTACCCCGGCACCCTGATCATTATTTCGCATGACCGCGACTTCCTCGACGAGGTCGTCAACGTCGTCGTGCACATCGACGAGCGCAAGCTCAAACGCTACTCGGGCAACTACTCCGGCTTCGAACGCCAACGCAACGCGCAACTGATCCTGGCCGCCGGCGCGCTGGAAAAGCAAACCCGCCAACGCGCCCATCTGGAATCGTTCGTCAACCGCTTCAAGGCCCAGGCCTCGAAGGCGCGCCAGGCGCAGAGCCGCATGAAGGCGCTGGCGAAGATGGAAGAACTGGCGCCGCTGCGCGCCGCCGCGGAATTCTCGTTTGAATTCCGCGAGCCGCTGAACGCGCCGAACCCGCTGCTGGTGCTGGAAGACGTCGACGCCGGCTACAACATCGAGAACCCCGAGACCGGCGTCGTGACGCAAAAGAAGATCGTCAACGGCATCAACTTCTCGCTGCAAATCGGCCAGCGCATCGGCTTGCTGGGCGTGAACGGCGCCGGTAAGTCGACGCTGATCAAAACCATCGCCGGCGAAATCGGCCCGCTGACCGGCGACGCCGTCATCGGCAAAGGCTTGTCGATCGGCTACTTCGCCCAGCACCAGGTGGAAATGCTGCGCCACGACGAATCGCCGCTGTGGCATCTGGGCAAAATCGCCCCCGGCGTGCGCGAGCAGGAACTGCGCAACTTCCTGGGCGGCTTCAACTTCCCGGGCACCATGGTGACCAGCTCGATCCGCCCCTTCTCCGGCGGCGAGAAGGCGCGCCTGGCGCTGGCCCTGATCGTCTGGCAGCGCCCCAACCTGCTGCTGCTCGATGAGCCGACCAACCATTTGGACCTGGAAACGCGCGAGGCGCTGACGATGGCGCTGGCGCAGTTCGAAGGCACGCTGGTGGTCGTCTCGCATGACCGGCATTTGCTGCGCGCCACCACCGACCAGTTCATCATCGTCGCCGACGGCAAGCTGCAGCCCTTCGACGGCGATCTGGACGACTACAAGGACTGGCTGTTCAAGACCAAGCTGGGCAAGGGCACCACCGTGCTGCCGGCCGCCGGCAAGGACAACAAGACCGACTTCCCGGTCGCCCCGACGGTGGCCGCGGCCGCCCCGGCGGTCGACAAGCGCGACCAGAAACGCGTCGACGCCGAAGAGCGCCAGCGCCTGACCGCGCTGCGCAAGCCGATCGAGAACAAGATCAAGCGCCAGGAAGAGCAGATCGCCAAGCGCAACGTGCAAAAAGAGGAAGTCGACGCCAAGCTCGGCGAGCCGGGCATCTACGACGCCGCCAACAAGGCCAAGCTGAAGCAATTGCTGGCCGACCAGACCTTCTTCACCAAGGACCTGGCGCAGTTGGAAGCGGAATGGCTGGCCTTGCAGGAACAGCTGGAAGCGCTGGCGGTGTAGTCACGCCAGCCCGTTACGCCAGCGCGGGCGGGTCGCCTCAGGCGGCCTGCCTGGCGCCGGCGCCGACCCGGCGGATCGACATCAACTTGTCGATATCCACCAGAATCAGGCGGCGCCCGCCGATCTCCCCCAAACCCAGCAAATAGTCCACCTCGTTCTGCGCTTCCGCGCCGGGAATCGGGTGGATGTCGCTGTTGCACAGCGTAACGATGTCGGTCACGCCGTCGACCACCATACCCATCACGCAATTCGACAATTTCAGAATGATCACGTCGGTCATCGGATCGGTCAGCACCGGCCGGTCGCTGAAAGCGATGCGCATGTCGACCAGCGGCATGATGACCCCGCGCGAGACGGCGACACCGCCGATGATCTCGCCATCGGAGGCGAAACGGTCCAGCTCCTTGAACGGGCGCAGCTCCTGCACCCGGTCGAAGTCGAGGCCGTACTCCAGGCCGCCGAGGCGGAAACTCAGATATTGCCGCTGCGATTCGTCCACCTTGCCGATACGGGCGGCATCGGCAAAGCGCGTAGTCATTGGCTGCATGGGGTTCCTTTCGTCCGGGGGTGGCTGCCGCGAGGAGCCGCGAATACCCATGCTAACCAGACTCCACCCGCGCGGCGTTGAGCGACATCAACATTGCTAGCGGCGGGCGCCACGACAACGCCGGCGCCGGTGATTCTTGCAAAGCATAAAGAAGGCGCTACAATAAGACCGCCCAGGGTCTTTCCCACATGCCGTGAGCGTGTCGTAGATCGGGTTACGCCGTGCCGGCCAACCCGACCTTCTATGATGAATTCCAAGTCAACTGGTTTTTCGCAAATTTATCCTATCCCTTGTTTCGGTATCGGCGGGGTCAAGGGCGGGCGAA
>NZ_JBJXIB010000143.1:0-14617 GCF_046115965.1 Janthinobacterium sp. CG_23.3
ACAACGTACCCGACATACGGTGATATGATCACCGCCACCTCTCGCCCCAACCCTCTCCGCTCGCCCCCACGCCCCCCGCCCCCCCCCCCGCAACGCCGAACAGATGGGGGCGTGCGTGCTGCTGCACGACGAGCACCGCGGCGACTGGCGCGTATGGCTGGCGGAGGCCGGTTTTGCGCCGGCGCTGGCGGCGCGCGGACCGGTGTTCGTCGAGTCGAACGCGGTGCTGGAGGCGGCGCGCGCCGGCGCCGGCCTGGCGCTGGCGCCGCTGGCGCTGGTACGCGCCGATTTGGCGGCGAACAGGCTGGTCCAGGTATTCCCAGCGGCGATGAAAGGCCGGCTCGGCTACTACCTGGCCTACCCCGAGCGCTCGCTGGCGCGCCCGGAGGCGCTGCAACTGCGCGATTGGATGCTTGACGAGGCCGCTTCGTAAGCGGCGGCGCAAGCAAGCGCCCGCGCCAATGGAAAAAGACAGGCGAACCTGTCTTTTTCCATTCACCTACCGAAGAATTACTTCGCTGGCACCGCTGGCACCGCCGGCACCGCTTCCGCTTTCACTTCGTCGGTGTGCGCTTTGGCTTTGGCCTTGGTTTTGGCCGCCTTGCGATGGGCTTTGGCTTTGCTGACCTTGGTGTCGCTTTTGGCGCTGGCAACGTCCTCTTTCGCACCGGCCACGGCCGCCGCTTCTTTGGCGTCAGCCTTGACTACCGCCTTGGTTTCTTTGGCGTCGGCCTTGGCCACTTCCTTGGCTTGTTTCGCTTCGGCTTTGACGACCGGCACGGCAGGCGTCGATGCGGCCGGGGTGGTGGCGAACGCCGCGGTTGCGAACAGGGAGGCGATCAGGGTAGCGATTACTTTTTTCATGGCGTAGTCCTTTAGTGGGATAGGGTTGTGCTGTGTGTTCGATTCGGTGCTGCTCAGCCTAAAACGTTCGGCCGGCGCTGCGCGTTGACATCAATTACGTCCCGTTTGCAATTCATTTTGCCGGCCATGGCGTCGTGGCTGAAGGTGCGAGTTACTTGGCCGGGGTCGCCGCGGTTGCGTCGACTTTCGCTGCGACATGCGCGTCGGCCTTGACTTCTTTGGCGTCGGCTTTGGCGACGTCGGCGGCGGCTTTTGTTTTCGTGTCGGCTGCCTTGTGATGCGCCTTGGCCTTGCTTACCTTGGCGTCGGCTTTGGCGGCGACGACTTCTTCTTTTGCGCCGGCGACAGCTACCGCTTCTTTGGCGTCGGCCTTGACGACCGCCTTGGTTTCCTTGGCGTCGGCCTTGGCCGCTTCCTTGGCTTGTTTCGCTTCGGCTTTGAGCAGAGGAACGCCAGGCGCGGAGACGGCGGCGGAGACTGCAACAGGCGCCGCGGCAGGCGCTGGCGTGACGGCGAACGCTGCGGTTGCGAACAGGGAGGCGATCAAGGTGGCGATTACTTTATGCATGGTGTAGTCCTTTGGCGGTAAGTGAGTTGTTGTGCAATTCGGTGCTGCTGAGCTAAAAACGTTTGGCCGGCGCGGCGGGTTGACCTGTATTACATCCGCTTACAATCGTTGACTGCGCCGGCCCGCGTATCGGTGCTGCGAAAGCCCGGGCTTACTGCGCTGGCGCGGCTTCCTTGGCTTCGACTTTCGCCGCATCGGCGTGGGCTTTTGCCTTTGCTTTCGATGCCTTGCGGTGGGCCTTGGCCTTGCTGACTTTGGCGTCGGCCTTGGCGCCGGCGACGTCCGCTGTCGCGCCGGCCACGGCTACCGCTTCTTTGGCGTCGGCCTTGACGACAGCCTTGGTTTCCTTGGCGTCCGCCTTGGCCACTTCCTTGGCTTGT
Source organism: Janthinobacterium sp. CG_23.3 (assembly GCF_046115965.1). NCBI lineage: Bacteria > Pseudomonadati > Pseudomonadota > Betaproteobacteria > Burkholderiales > Oxalobacteraceae > Janthinobacterium > Janthinobacterium sp. CG_23.3. The sequence goes on from NZ_JBJXIB010000143.1 coordinate 1,813, forward strand.
TTGGCGTCGGCCTTGACGACGGCAACGGCCGGGGCGGAGGCGGAGGCGACAGGCGCCGCAGCCGGTGCCGGCGTCGTGGCAAACGCGGCGGTTGCGAACAGTGCGGCGATCAGGGTAGCGATTACTTTTTTCATGTTGCAGGCCTCAAGTGGTGGTGTTCATCAAGCGGGTCAATTCCCGTCTCATGAGCAAAGAACGCGGGCCGAGTCCGCCGCGTTGACGGCTATTACATCCGCTTACAATCGGCTTCGGAGAAGGTGGACGCACGATTGTCGGCCACGCTCGCCCGAAGCCGCGCAATCCGTCGCGCGCTTAATCCGCCGCACCGCTCTGTTAGCTGGCGTACCGTGTGCCCCGGCGCCGCGCCGTAGACTGGAATCGTCGCCAACCACGGGCCAGCTATGACGGACGCACTGAAAACCTATAAAGCCAAGCGCAACTTCGACGTCACGCCCGAGCCGGCCGACGGCGGCGAGCAGGGCGCCAGCTTGTCGTTCGTGATCCAAAAGCACTGGGCAAGCCGTCTGCACTACGATTTCCGCCTGGAACTGGACGGCACCATGAAGAGCTGGGCGGTGCCCAAGGGGCCGAGCTACGACACCAAGGACAAGCGGATGGCGGTACACGTCGAGGATCATCCGATTTCCTACTCCAGTTTCGAGGGCACGATCCCCGAGCATCAATATGGCGCCGGCAAGGTGGTCATCTGGGACAAGGGCACCTGGCAGCCGCTGGAGGAACCGCACCAGGCTTACGCCGCCGGCAATCTGAAGTTCGAGCTGCACGGACACAAGATGCACGGCAAATGGGTGTTGGTGCGCATGAAGGGCAAGGGCGAAAAACAGCAACCCTGGCTGCTGATCAAAGAGAAGGACGGTTTCGCCCGCCCGGCGGCCGAGTTCAGCGTGGTCGATGAAATGCCCGACAGCGTCAAGGCGCTGCCGACGCCGACGCGCGCCCAAGCGGCCGGCCCGGCCGCGGCTCGGCAGGGCGCCGCCGCGCCGCCGGCGGAGCTGGAACCGGTGGCGTTGCCGGCCACGCTGGCGCCGCAGTTGGCGACGCTGGTGGACGCTGCGCCGACGTCGGCCGAGGACTGGCTGTTCGAACTGAAATTCGACGGCTACCGCATCCTCAGCCGCATCGACGGCGAGCGCGTGCAATTATTCACCCGCAACGGCCACGACTGGAGCCGCAAGCTCGAACCCTTGCGCGCGGCGCTGGCGCGGATGGGGCTGCCGTGCGGCTGGTACGACGGCGAAATCGTCGTCCACGACGAGCAGGGGCGGCCCTACTTCGGCTTGCTGCAGCAAGCCTTCGACGACGAGTCCACCGCCGAGATCGTGTATTTTTTGTTCGACGCGCCCTTCCTCGACGGCCGCGACCTGCGCCCGCTGCCGTTGGAGACGCGCCGCGCCTTGCTGCAGGGCGCGCTGGAACGGGCGCCGCAACAGCCGGCGGTGCGCTTCAGCGTCCAGCTCGACGCCGCGCCGCAGGACATCGTCGCCGCCGCCTGCAAGCTGGGGCTGGAGGGCGTGATCGGCAAGCGCCGCGGTTCGCCCTACGTGACGCGGCGCTCGGCGGACTGGATCAAGCTCAAATGCGGCCAGCGCCAGGAGTTCGTCATCGGCGGCTACACCGATCCGCAGGGCGGACGCACCGGCATCGGCGCTTTGCTGCTGGGCACCTACGACGAGCGCGGCCGGCTGCGCTACGCCGGCAACGTCGGCAGCGGCTTCAACGAGGCCGCGCTGCGCGACTTGAAGCGGCGCCTGGCGCGGCTCGACAGCGAGCAATCCCCCTTCGAAGCCTGTGCCGAGATCGCCAGGAAATCGCACTGGGTCAAGCCGCAATTGCTGGCCGAGGTCAGCTTTTCCGAGTGGACCCGGGGCGGCTCGCTGCGCCACGCGGTATTCCATGGCCTGCGCGCCGACAAGAAGCCGAGCGCGATCACCCGCGAAATTCCCTTGCATATGGAGGATGGCATGGACAGTGTCGACCGGCCGGGCGTCAAGGGCAGTTTGCCGCCCGGCCTGAAGGTGAGCAACCCCGAGCGCCTTATCGACGCCGACAGCGGCACCACCAAGATCGGCCTGGTGCGCTACTACGCGCTGGTCGGCCAACTGATGCTGGCGCATTTGAAGGCGCGCCCGGTGTCGCTGGTGCGGGCGCCGTCGGGCGTCGGCGGCGAGCTGTTTTTCCAGAAGCACGCCGACAGCGGCAAGCTGCCCGGCGTCACGCAGCTCGACGCGGCGCTCGACCCGGAACACGCGCCGATGCTGGAAGTGGCGACGCTGCAGGGCCTGCTCGGCGCGGCGCAGTGGAACGTGGTCGAGTTGCACACCCAGAACGCCTTCGCCGCGCGCTACGAGACGCCGAACCGCATCGTCTTCGACCTCGACCCCGGCAAGGACGTCGAGTGGAAGGCAATCCAGGAGGGCGCGCGGCTGATGCGGGCGATGCTCGACGAACTGGGCTTGCAGTCGTTCCTGAAAACCAGCGGTGGCAAGGGCTTGCACGTCGTGGTGCCGATCAAACCGTTTTACGGCTGGGACGTGGTGAAGGCGTTTTCGCAAGCGGTCGTGGCGCACATGGCGCAGACCATACCGGAGCGTTTCGTGCTGAAAAGCGGCCCGTCCAACCGGGTCGGCAAAATTTTCATCGACTATCTGCGCAACGGCCGCGGCGCGACCACGGTGTGCGCCTGGTCGGCGCGGGCCCGGCCGGGGTTGGGCATTTCGGTGCCGCTGGACTGGGACGAGCTGGCCGCCGTCAAACGGGGCGACCAGTGGACGGTGGCCACCGTGCATACCCGCCTGGACCGCGGCAACGAGCCGTGGGCCGCCTACGCCAAGAGCGCGCGCAGTCTGACGGCGGCGATGAAAAGGCTGGGTTTCGATCCGCGCCAACACAAGGGCGCTTAGGTTTGGTATTACGCGAGATCCGGGGCGCGGTATGCGCGGCGTGACTTGATGCGCGTTGCGCGCGCCGAACTCACGCGGCGGTAAGCAGCGAGATTGGCTTTGGTAAAATCATATTTTCAAGATGCTCATCCGGGGACTTCTGTGCTAACTGGAATCAACCACCTAACCCTCGCCGTCACGGACATATCGAAAAGCGTCGAATTCTACTCCCGTCTGTTAAATTTCCGGCTGCACGCAAGCTGGGATGCCGGTGCATATCTTTCTGTTGGCGAACTATGGTTGTGCCTGTCGCTTGACACGGTACGTTCGGGTGAAAATAGCCATGAGTACACCCATTACGCTTTTTCTATTCAACAGTCCGAATTGCCTCAGTTTCGGCAGCGTCTGGAAGTTGAGGGGATAAAAGAATGGAAATTGAATCGTAGTGAAGGCGACTCCGTGTATTTTCTTGACCCGGACGGCCACAAGCTTGAGGCGCACGTGGGATCGATGGATTCCAGAATCGCGCAGTGCCGGAAACTTCCCTACACCGGCATGCAATTCTACGACTGAGTTTCTTGGCCGAACGGGGAGACCACTTCGGCCAGTTGCGCCAATTTCCACCCGCTCCCCAAAAGCGATGCCCTGTAACAACGTGTTATTTCGAATAACGGGGTGCTGGCGTTGCGGCAGATACGCCGCAGTGGCCTTAGCTGCGCTGTTGCAGCGCCTCGGCGATCTTCTTGTCGGTGTTGTACTGGCTCAACGCGTAGACCGACCAGATCGCCGCTGGAATCCAGCCGATCAGGGTGATCTGCAAAATCAGGCAGATGATGCCGGCGATCGGACGGCCGATGGTGAAGAAGGTCAGCCACGGAAAAATCAGGGAAATGAGGAGGCGCATGTAGTCGTAGTCTTTATGTAAGTGTCAAGTGGGCGGCGCCGCGTGCGGCGCCGTATGCGCCCGATTGTAATCATAATATAGTTTCTGTTGTTGTAATTCGACGCGCGGTCCGCGCGATGGCTCTGTCGACTTCATTCGCACTGCTTGTCGTTGCTTCAATTGACGTCGCCGGCCTTACCCGGTTTTACGGCTTGCGGTGCGCGGTTTTGCCGCGGGCGTCTTGGCCGCGGCCTTCCTCGCGGCCGGCTTTTTGACTTTGACCGGCGCGGCGTCGCCATCGGCGTCACCATCGCCGCGCGCGCGCGCCGCGCCGGGCTTCTTGCCCAGGCTTTGCTGCAGCAGCGCGACCAGGTCGATAACGTTGCCGGAGCCGGCCTGGCGTTTCGCCGGCGCCGCCGCCGTGATCGTTTTGGTTTGTTTGGCCGCGATCTTGCGCTCCACCAGCGCCAGAATGTCTTCCCGGTAGGTGTCGCGATATTGCTCCGGCTGCCAAGCCTCGGTCATGCCGTCCACCAGCGACAGCGCCATCTGCAACTCCTTGTCGGAAATGCCGGCCGCCTTCGACGTCGCCGCCGGCAGCTTCAGCTCGTCGGCGGCGCGGATCTCGTCATGGTAGCGCAGCGTGTTGAGGACGATCGCCTCGCCGATGCACACCAGCGCGCACAGGTGCTGTTTGGTGCGCATGACAACGTTGGCGATGCCGATCTTGCCGCCCCGGCGCAGCGTCTCGCGCAGCAGCGCATACACCTTGTCGCCGCCGCGCGACGGCGCCAGGTAGTACGGATGCTCGTAGTAAATCAGCGGCACCTCCTCGGCGTGGACGAAGGCCAGAATGTCGATGGTCTGGGTGGCCTCGATGTTGGCGCGCTTCAAATCCTCGTCCGACAGCACGACGAATTCGCCCTCGCTGTACTCGTAACCTTTGACGATGTTGTCCCAGCCGACCTCCTGGCCGCTCTGCTTGTTATAGCGCTTGAAGCCGACCGGGGCGAAGTCGCGCCGGTCCAGCATCGTCAGGTCGAGTTCGTTCTCCTTGACGGCCGAGTACAGCTCGACCGGGATGTGCACCAGGCCGAAGCTGATCGCGCCCTTCCACAGCGTGCGGGCCACGCGCTACTCCCCGATGCTGCCGGTAATCGGCAGCACGATGCCGGTGATATAGCTGGAACAGGCCGCCGAGGCCAGGAAAACGTAGGCCGGCGACAGCTCCTCCGGCTGGGCCGGACGGTGCATGCTGGTGTCCTGGCCGAACTTGGCGATCTTCTCGGCGCTCTGGTCGGCCGGATTCAGCGGCGTCCACACCGGCCCCGGCGCGATGGCGTTGACGCGGATGCCCTGGTCGATCAGGTTGGCCGCCAGCGACATCGTGAACGCGTGGATCGCCCCCTTCGTCGTCGAATAGTCGAGCAGCTTCTTCGACCCCTTCAGCCCCGTCACCGAGCCGGTGTTGATGATGGCCGCGCCGCGCTTGAGGTGCGGCAGCACCGCCTTGGCCATGTGGAAGTAGCCGTAGACGTTGGTCTTCATGGTCAGGTCGAAGCGCTCCTCGCTCAGTTCCAGCAGCGACTCGGCGTGCTCTTGGAAGGCGGCGTTGTTGACCAGGATGTCGATGCGCCCGAACGTCGCGGCCGCCTGGGCGCAGGCGTTGTGGCAAAACTGCGGATCGCGCACGTCGCCGGCGAGCAACAGGCAGCTTTGGCCCTCGGCCTCGACGTAGCGCTTGGTCTCGTTGGCGTCCTCGTGCTCGTTGAGGTAGATGATGGCGACGTCGGCGCCCTCGCGCGCGTACAGTACCGCCACCGCGCGGCCAATGCCGGAGTCGCCGCCGGTGATCACCGCCACCTGGCCGGTCAGCTTGCCGCTGCCGCAGTAGTCGGGCGCCAGAAACTGCGGCCGCAGCTGCATCTGCGCCTCGATGCCGGGTTTGTCGAGGTGCTGCGCCGGCAGCGGCCCGGTCGGGTAGTCGCGCACGCCGGTTTGCACCGGCGCCCTGGCGCGCTCGCGTCCGCCCTGGCGCGTCTGCGCATGGGCCTGGGCGTCGCGGCTGTCCTGTTCGTGCTGCACCGCGCGCTGCTTGTTGGCGGCCGCGTCGGGCGTCTTGTTCTCCGATGTGCTCATCTCGTTCTCCTTGGACTGAGGGGTCCAGTATTGGCCTAGAGCGCCGAACGGACGGTGCGCTTCCTCACAAAGCGCAAATAATGACGCCGTAGAGCCTTGTTTTTTTTGTACTTATGGCACACTACGGGCATGGCAGTAAAACATTGATAGGGAGGCATCATGGCGCAGTGGCAGCCGAAAAACGTGGCGATGTATGTGCACCCCGACGGCGCGCGTCGCGCCGAGTTCCAGCGCGAGTGCGGCGAGCTGTTCGAACGCCTGTGCCTGTGCGACAGCGCCGGCGAGGGCGCGGCCGAGCTGGTACGGCGCCGCGTCGACCTGCTGGTGGTCGACGTCGGCCAGCTCGACCGCGCGGCCGACCTGGCCGGCGTCGGCGAGCTGGTGCGTAGTCGCGGCGGCGCGCCGACCCTGTTGCTGTGCCCGTTCGCGGGCGCCGCCTGGATCCCGGAGCTGATGGCCTACGGGCCGCTGCAATACCTGATCACGCCGGCCAACGGCAGCGAATTGCAACAGTGCGTGCGGCAGGCGCTGCAGCAAATCGAGCGCGCGCCGGGGCCGGAACTGATCCAGTTCCAGTTGCAGACCAAGGAAAAAGAGCTGCGCGAGCTGCTGGCGATCCAGCGCAGCGTGCAGCGCGTGCTGGCCGACGCGGCCGACCCGTCGCGGGTGGCTGAACAGATCTGCCTGGCGCTGTGCGCCTTCCCCGGCGTGCGCCACAGCGCCTTGTTCCAGCTGCGCGCGCGGCGACCTGCAACTGCTGGCGCAGGAGTCGCGCAACCACCTCGACCTGCGCCGCCTGCTGCAGCGCGGCGACCGCTTGCTGCAGTCGCCGCTGCGCGAGCTCTTCCCGCCGTTGCTGGCGGCCGCCAACGGCGCGCTGGCGCTGCTGGACGCGCCGGAAAAGTGCGGCGACCCGGAGCTGGCGGTGAGCCTGTACGACAAGGACGTGCAGATGGTGCTGGGGCTGCCGCTGGCGCCCGACGCCGGCGCCGCCGCGCAGGGCGCGCTGTGCCTGATGTTCGACCGGCGCATGCCGTTCTCGCGCGAGCAGTTCGCCTGCTTCGCCAGCCTGGCGCAGCTGATCAGCTTAGGGCTGGCGATGGGCGAGCTGAAACGCCGCAACGACGAGTTGCACGGGCAATTGGAGCAAGCCAGTGGTACCGATCCGCTGACCGGCGCGGGCAACGCGCGCCAGGGCGAGTTTTGGCTGGCGCGGGAGATCGGCCGGGCGCGCCGCTACGTCGTGCCGCTGAGCCTGATCAGCTTCGAACTCGACGGCTTCGACGACATTACCGCGCGCCACGGCCGCCCGCACGCCGAGCTGGCGCTGAAGGCGCTGGCCGAAGCGACCCAGGCGACGCTGCGCGGCGCCGACGCGCTGGCCCGCGTCGGCGCGGCCACCTTCCTGGTCCTGGCGCCGCACACCGAGGCGCCCGGCGCGGCCGCCATGGCCGAAAAAATCCGCGCCGCCGCGACGGCGGCGCAGATGCCGGGCGGCGAGGGCGCTACCATTAGCGTCGGCGTGGCCGAATTGCGCGGCGAGGAGGACGGCGGGGCCTTGCTGGCGCGCCTGGCCGGCGCGCTGGAGCAGGCCAGGGACGGCGGCCGCAACCGCGTGCAACTGGCCGCGCCGTAAGCGTCGCTCGCGCTCTCGCTGGCGGCGGCATGGTACGGGCACCACAGCGCCTGCTGCTGCGCGGCCATTGGCACCGCCAACGCGACGGTGGTAGCCTGAGGCATGCCGTTCTCGCGCGAATAGGCCACATGCCGTTGGTGCAATAAAATTACGTAGGACTCTTGATTAATTGCTCGGCCGTGCTATGATGCGGCCATGGACATCAAACCTGAAACCCCTTGGGACGGCACGCCGGACATATCGGCCCGCATCATTGCCGCGATTAGCCGCGTCTCCAGTGTGTTGCGGGCGGGAATGTGGGAATTTGCGACCGCCGAGAATCTCAATCCGGCCCAAGCCGAAATTTTGCAACTGTTGAATGGGCGCACGCAGGGCGTGCGTCTTTCCTGGCTTGCCGCCCAGTTATCCGTTTCCGCCGCTAGCGCCAGCGATTCCGTCGCCGCGTTGGAGAAGAAAGGATTGGTGAGGAAGGCCCGCGCCGAAGACGACGGTCGTGCAAGTGCGCTCTGGCTGACCGAGCAGGGGAAAGGTCTGGTCGAGAGAATGACGACGGCCGTCAGTTTTGCGGACGATGCCGCCGCCGCGCTGGATGCCGAAGTGCAGGGCCAACTGCTGGTGGGGCTGTTCAAGTTGATTGCGCAGTTACAAAAGAGTGAACGCTTTCCCGCATTGCGCGCTTGCCTGTCGTGCCGTTACTTTGAGCCTAACGTCTATCCAGGCGCCCCGGCGCCGCATCACTGCGCCCTCGTCAAGGCGCCGTTGCCCATCGCGTTTTTAAGAATTGATTGCGCGGAGCATCTACCCACGGATGCGGCGGCTGAGCGCCGCAATTGGGACGTGTTCGCCTGATTTTTTTTGCGCTATATAGTTAGGACTCCTATTTTATGGGGCGACGTGGCCGCTCTCCTCATTTTGTCTCCGGCCATTTAAAAAAGGAAAAATTATGTCCCGCATTGAACTTCTGACCCAGGACGGCGCACGCGCCGAAGCGCGTCCATTGCTTGAGCAAGTCCACGCCGCGTTCGGCGCGACGCCGAACATGTTCCGGGCCCTTGCCAATTCCCCCGCGGCGCAGATCCAGGGCGCCGACGTCGAGTCGCTTCGCAACGTCGGTTTCACGGATGGCGACGTCATGGAAATGATGGGACATATCGCGCTGAACCTGTTCACCAACTATGTGAACGTCGCCTTCGCCGTTCCGCTCGACTTTCCACACGTGACGCTGCGCGCCAAATGATCCCGCGCAGCGTGAACGCCGCGCCGGAATTCGAGGTGGCGGCCTGGCTCAACGCCCACGGCCCGGTCAGCCTTGCCGCCTTGCGCGGCAAGGTCGTGGCGGTGTATGCGTTCCAGATGTTGTGCCCGGCTTGTGTGTCGCACGGTATTCCCCAGGCCAAGAAAGTACGGGAAACCTTTGCGCGGGACGACGTCGAAGTGTTGGGTCTGCATACCGTTTTCGAACATCATGCCGTGATGACCCCTGCGGCACTGGAGGTGTTCATCCACGAATACCGGATCGATTTTCCGATCGGTATAGACCGGCCGTCGGATAAGGGGCCGGTGCCGCAGACGATGGACAGGTATCAGTTGCGCGGCACGCCGACGCTGCTCCTGTTTGATCGAAGCGGCGTGCTGCGCCAGAAGATCTTCGGCATCGCCGACGACATGCGGGTCGGCGCCCTCATCGCTCAACTAGTCGCCGAGACGGCCGATGGCTCTCACTGCGACGATGGCGCTTGCCGGCTTTAATCACATCAAACCCACCGAATAGGAGAATACATGACATTTTTCACACCCGTAATCGCCGCAACGCTGTTCCTTTGCGTCTGCACCGCCCAAGCCCACCAGGGCCACGCGGGCGGCATTCAAACCGCTTCCGCCAAAGGTGTCAACGCCTCGTTCGACATTGTCCATACGCGGATCGCCAAGGAAGGAAACACGGCGGTTTTTCATATTGCGGTATCGGGCAAAGCCGGCAAGTCGCATCCCACCAAGGTTGGGAAATTGGCCGGCAGCAGCGTTTTTTCGTATGTTTGGCCAACTACCATGGATCCGTCGGTCGTCGGGTTCGACAAGGGCGCGGGTATACTTGCCTTTGCCGTGACCTCGCACCCGGATTTTGACGATACCCCACTGTACGATGAAAATGGCGACGGCGACCTGGCTAACGACGGCGATCTGTGGCATTCGCATTGGGTGGTGCTCCAAACGGATGATGCCTGCGGCAAGGGGGCTCTCAAAGTCATCGACATTCCTGAAGGGGCGAAGCCGGCGCTGCCGAAGACCTGGCCCGGGCTTCCTCTGCTTATCGATAGCCCGGGCTACAGTCCCGTATTCAAAGGCAATACGCTTGAAGTCCGGGTGCCGTTCGACGATATCGGTGTCGTTGCCGAATCCGCTTTCGATGGCGTGGCAGCGGCGCTTCGGGTCAACGCGAGCGTGCATAGCCCCTTGCTGTGCGTCGTCGACGTCTTCAAGGTCGCGTCCGGCGCGCTGACGTTGCCCGGCAAGGTCGGCAAATAAGGGATAGGCGTTTGCCGCTTAGCCCCGGCCGGGGCTGTCGCCGTGGCGCGCCGCGTGGTAGGCTTGCGCCTTTCAAAAACGGAACACGACCATGCTGCTATGGCTCAGGCAATACCGGCGCGCGCTGCTGGCCGGCGACCTCACGGCCGGTGTCGTGGTGGCGATGATGATGATCCCGCAGGGCATGGCCTACGCGCTGGTGGCGGGCTTGCCGCCGGTGGCCGGGATTTACGCCAGCATCCTGCCGCCGGTGTTGTACGCGCTGTTCGGCAGCAGCATGACGCAGTCGGTCGGACCGATGGCGATCGTCTCGCTGATGACGGCCGCCGCGCTGGCGCCGATGGCCGACCCCGGCTCGGCGCTGTACCTCACGCTGGCGGCGCAACTGGCGCTGATCAGCGGCGCGCTGCTGCTGCTGTGCGGCGTGCTGCGGCTGGGCTTTCTGGCCAGCTTCCTGTCGCGCCCGGTGATCTCGGGCTTTAGCAACGGCGCCGCCATCGTCATCGTCGTCGGGCAGGTGCCGGCGCTGCTGGGCGCCAGCCTGCCGCGCTGGCACGGCCCCAGCGCGCTGCTCGGCCTGGGCAGCCTGCTGCTGCTGTGGCTGGCCAAGCGCTACGGCGCCGCGCTGCTGCGCCGCGGCGGATGCGGCGCGGCCGCCGCCGACACCGGCGCGCGCATGGCGCCGATGCTGCTGGTGATCGGCGCCACCGCGCTGGTGGCCGCGTTCGACCTGGCCGGCGCCGGCGTGCGCACCACCGGCCACGTGCCGTCCGGCCTGCCCACGCTGGGCCTGGCGGCCTCGCCGGCGCACTGGCGCACGCTGCTGTCGTCGGCGCTGCTGATCGCCTTCATCGTCTTCCTCATGAGCATGTCGGCGGCGCAAACGCTGGCGCAAAAACGCGGCGAGAAGCTGCTGACCAACCGCGAACTGCTGGGACTGGGCGCGGCCAACCTGGCCAGCGCCGTCTCGGGCGGCTTCCCGGTCACCGGCAGCATGTCGCGCTCGGCGGTGAACTTCTCGGCCGGCGCCCACACACCGCTGGCCAGCATCGTCACGGCGGCGCTGCTGGCGCTGGCGCTGGTGGCGCCGACCGGCTGGCTGGCGCTGCTGCCGCTGCCGGTGCTGGCGGCCACCATCATCTTCGCCGTCGCCGGCATGCTCGACGCGGCCACGCTGCGCGACGCCTGGCGCTACGACCGCAGCGACGCGCTGGCGCTGCTGGCGACCAGCGCCGGCGTGCTGCTGCTGGGCGTCGAGGCCGGCGTCGTCATCGGCGTGCTGCTGTCGATGGGCGCGCTGATCTGGCGCGCCAGCCGGCCGCACATCGCGGTGCTCGGGCGCATCCCCGGCAGCGAACACTATCGCAACATCGAGCGCCACGCCGCCGTGACGCTGCCGCATATCCTGGTGCTGCGCATCGACGCCGGCCTGTTCTTCGGCAACGTCGACGCCGTCTGCGTGCGCGTCGAAGAAGAGCTGCGCGCCCGCCCGGCCAGCCGCGACCTGGTACTGGTGCTGTCGGCGGTGAACCAGATCGACAGCACCGCGCTGTTCGGCCTGGCCGAGCTGAACCGGGCGCTGGCGGCGCGCGGCGTGGCGCTGCACCTGGCCGAGGTGAAGGGGCCGGTGATGGACCGGCTCAAGCACAGCACCTTGTTGCAGGAACTGCGCGGCCCGGTCTACCTGAGCACCGCGCTGGCCTGCCAGGACCTCGTCAAGGACGGCGCGTAAACCGCGCAACAACCCCGGGGCGGCCTGGAAATGATGCCCGCAGGCATGGACGGCCAGGGCGCGCGGCGCTATCATGTTCCAGACACAGCCGCGGCCGGACCGGCCGCCGCGCGTCAAGCGGGCCGATACGAGCGAAGGCGGAGATGAGCACTGATGACAAGGCGACAGGCGCGGCGCGGGCGCGCCAGGGCGCGCGCGCGGGCCGGCGCCGGCCCGTAGAGCGCTGCCGCCATGAGGCGATCCCCCTATGCTAGAGCGCAAGCGCAAGCGCCGCCGCGAGCACGGCCGCACCGTCTCCATCGCGCTCGTCGTCAGCGTCGCGCTGGCGGCCGTCGTCACGCTGGTGCTGGTGGCCTTCGCGACCTTCTTTTACCAGTCCGAGCGCGACCAGCGCTGGGCCCAGTTGCACAAGGCGCTGGCGGTCAGCGCCGACGAGCTGGCGGTGGCCGTCGAGCTGCCGGTGTGGAATTTCGACGAGAGCCAGATCCGCGCCATCATGAAGAGCAGCTTGAACAACCACGACCTGTACGCCAGCGTCGTCGCGCCGGCCTCGGGCAAGCGCCGCTACGTGCTCAGCCGCGACGCCGGCGGCGCCTTCGACGGCACGCTGCCGAACCAGCCCGGCCTGCTGCTCGAGCAGCGCACCATCTCGGCCGCCGGCCAGGTCATCGGCAGCGTCAGCGTGTACGCCTCGCCGGCGCAGTTGCACGGCGAACTGCGCCAGCGCCTGCTGGCCATCGTCGGCGTCATCGTCGTGCTCGACCTGACGCTGGTGCTGTGCGTCTACCTGCTGCTCTGGTTCCTGATCCTCAAGCCGCTGACGGCGGTGGGCCAGTACGCCGCCGCCGTCATGGCCGGCAGCGGCGTCGAAGGGGGGGGGGGGGGGGGGGTTTTGTTTTTTTGGGAGGTTTGCGCCCCTCACCAGGCCACCCCCCCCCCCCCGGCACTGCTTTCCCACCCCTCCCCGGCGAGAAACCCGGAAAAGGGCGTGT
>NZ_JBJXIB010000144.1:0-14566 GCF_046115965.1 Janthinobacterium sp. CG_23.3
GGTTGCATGATTTTCTCCTAAGTTGATTCTTCGAACCTTCACTTTAGGATTAATTTGCGTCTTTTGCCGACCCGCCTTCATTCATAGTATCTACGGAAATCCTTCAATTGGCGGCATCGGGGTTTGCCCCCCGGCGCTCTGCCTTTGCCTGGTTTTTGGCGTCGTCGGCGCGCTCATTACGCTTGGCGCGTACCGAGGAAGAACAGGTCCAGCCCGTGCGCCACCTTGGCGCGTATCTCGTCGTCGGTCGGCGCGGTTTCGGGTGGAAACAACAGCCGCGACATTTGATCGCCCATGATGCAGTTAAGCAGGTGGATCGCCAGCTGCGCCGGCGCCAGGCCGGGACGGAACAGCGGCAGGATGTCGGGGCGCGCCAGCAAGCGCGCCAGCACGTCCCGCGTCTGGCCCGGGCCGACCTGGTAGAAGGTGGCCGCCAGTTCCGGGTTGCTGCCGGCCTCGGCCAGCACCATCCGGTGCAGCCGAATCGCCTCCGGCTTGGAAATCAGTTCGGTGATGCGGAAACCGAAGTCGGCGAGGATCTGCTCGACCGGGCGCATGTCGGTTTCCATGTCGGCCATGGTTGAGAAGTAGCGCTCCTTGTAGCGCGTCAAAATGGCGTTGAACAGGCCCGCCTTGCCGCCGAACTTCACATAGATGGTGCGCACCGCAACGTGGGCTTCGCGCGCGATCGATTCCAGACTGACCTTGCTGTAGCCGTTCTGCAGAAACAGGCAGGCCGCCGTTTCCAGCAGGCTTTCCATGCGCGCCTCCACGTCGGCCGCGCGCGGCCGTCCGGCCGGCTTGCCGCAGGATGGGTCGGGGACGCCGGCGGGTTGGGCCGCGCTGGCGTCGGGGGAATCGTGCTGTGTCATGTTCATCGCCATATTGTGGGGCATGGCGGTACTGTAGTCCAGATTAAAATGAAATGAAATCGTTTCATTTCTTGACTTGGCGTTTTATTTGTCGAATAATGCACCTACATCATTTCAATTTGGAGCGCAGTATGCCCACCCAGCACAGCCCAGCAGAGCCAACCACGCTCAGCGCCGTCGCGCCGGCCATCCAGGCCGCCGCGCCCACCAAGACGCCGCCGAACCGCCGCGTGCTGATCGTCGCCGGCCTGATCGCGCTGGCCGCCGTCGGCGCCGGCGCGCGCATGTGGTATCGCGGCCATTACTTCGTCGAGACGGAAAACGCCTTCGTCGCCGGCCACGTGCATCCGGTCTCGGCGCGCATCGCCGGCGTCGTCACCAAGGTGCTGGTCGACGACAACCAGGTGGTCAAGGAGGGCGACGTCATCGCCGAACTCGATCCGTTCGACCAGCGCGTCAAGGCCGAGCAAATCCAGGCGCAGATCGACACCGCCGAGCAGCAGGTGCTGCAATCGGACGCCCAGCTGGCGCAGGTGCAGGCCCAGGCCAGCGCCGCCGCCGCCCAGGTGGCGCAGTCGGAGGCGCTGCTGCTGCGCGCCAAACAGGACGCCGACCGCTACGGCCAGCTCTACACCAGCCAGATGAAGGCCGTTTCGAAGGCCGAGCTGGACGCCGCCGTGGCCGGCCGCTCCGGCGCCGTGGCCGACCTGGCCGCGCGCCGCGACAGCGCGCAGGCCGCCAAGGCGCAGATCGCCGCCGCCGGCGCCGCCCGCGAAGTGCTCAAGGCGCAGGTGCGGGTGCTGCGCGTGCAGTTGAAGGACGCCCAGCAGCAGCTGGCCTACAACCGCATCCTGGCGCCGGTCGCCGGGCGCATCGGCAAGCGCGCCATCGAGGTCGGCATGCGCGTGCAGCCGGGCCAGCAACTGACGGCCATTGTGCAGGATAAGGTCTGGATCACCGCCAATTTCAAGGAGACCCAACTGGCCGACCTGCGCCCCGGCCAGGACGTGCACGTGAGCATCGACGCGATGCCGGGCAAGGCCCTGGTCGGCAAACTGGACAGCTTCGCGCCGGCGTCGGGCGCGCAGTTCGCGCTGCTGCCGGCCGATAACGCGACCGGCAACTTCACCAAGATCGTCCAGCGCGTGCCGGTCAAGATCGTCCTCAAGGACGAGGACATCAAGGCCTTCGGCGGACGCCTGGTGCCGGGCATGTCGGCGCTGGCCGAGGTGGCGGTGAACGACGAAAAAACCCAGGCCAAGGCGCCGGCGACGGCGCAAGCCAGCGCGCAGCCGGCCGCGGCCCACTAGGATAGCGCCATGACGAGTACGACACAGACAATGCCGGCGCGCGGCGCGCCGCCGCTGCCGCCGGCGGTGGGCGAGCAGGTCAGCGCCCGCACCTGGATCGCGGTCGCCGCCGGTATGATGGGCGCCTTCATGGCCGTGCTCGACATCCAGATCACTAACTCCTCGCTCAAGGACATCCTCGGCACGCTCTCGGCCACCCAGGAAGAGGGCTCGTGGATTTCCACCGCCTACCTGGTGGCGGAAATCGTCGTCATTCCGCTGACGGCGCTGCTGACGCGCGTGTTCAGCCTGCGCAACTACATGATCGGCACCACCGCGCTGTTCGTGCTGTTTTCGACGCTGTGCGGCGCCGCCTGGAACCTGCCCAGCATGATCGTCTTCCGCATGCTGCAGGGCTTCACCGGCGGCGCCCTGATCCCGATGGCGATGACACTGGTGATGGTCAAGCTGCCGCCGTCCAAGCGCGCCACCGGCATGGCCATCTTCGGCCTGACCGCGACGCTGGCGCCGGCGATGGGGCCGACCTTCGGCGGCTATCTGAGCGAGCTGTATGGCTGGCCGTCGATCTTCTACATCAACTGGGTGCCGGGCGCGCTGCTGATCGCCGGCATGCTGTACGGCCTGGAACGCGAGCCGACCCAGCTCAAGGCGCTGTGGAAGGCCGACTGGCTCGGCATCGCCTTCATGGCGATGGGCCTGGGCTGCCTGACCATCTTCCTGGAGGAGGGCAACTCGAAGGACTGGTTCGACTCGCCCTTCATCATCACCTTCGCGGCGCTGTCGATCACCGGCCTGCTGGGCTGGATCGTCACCAGCACCACCCGCGCCGAACCGTTCGTCAACCTGGCGCTGTACGGCAAGCGCAACTTCCTGGTCGCCACGGTGTTGTCGGCCGTGACCGGCATGGGCTTGTACGGCTCGTCGTTCCTGCTGCCGCTGTTCCTCGGCCAGATCGCCGGTTATTCGCCGATGCAGATCGGCGAGGTCATCATGTGGGTCGGGCTGCCGCAGTTGTTCATCATGCCGTTCGCCGCCAAGCTGTCGTCGAAGGTCGACAACCGCATCCTGTGCTCGATCGGCCTGGCGCTGTTCGGCGGCTCCTGCCTGATGAACGCCTACATGGACGCCGGCACAGGCTACGACCAGCTGTTCTGGTCGCAGATCGTGCGCGCGCTGGGCCAGCCCTTCATCATGCTGACGTTGTCGAACTTCGCCATGGCCGGCATCGCGCCGCGCGACATGCCGTCGGCGTCGAGCCTGTTCAACATGACGCGCAACCTGGGCGGCTCGATCGGCATCGCCTTGCTGGCCACGGCCCTGAGCAGCCGCGAGCACTTCCACTCGGCGCGCCTGGGCGAGGCGGTGACGATGCTGTCGGCCGCCACGCTCGAACGCATCGACCAGCTGACCCGCTCCTTTATCAGCAAGGGCGTCGACCCCGTCACCGCCGGCAACCAGGCGCTGACGGCGATCAGCAACATCGTGCGGCGCGAAGCGTATGTGATGGCCTACAACGACGGCTTTTTCATCGTCGGCGTGATCCTGCTCGGCTGCATCGGCGTGCTGTGGTTCGCCGACAAGGTCAAGGCGCCATCCGGCGGCGGCGCCGGCGCACACTAAACTAGAATAGTAGAGGTAACAACATGATGACAGCTTTGATGCGTCTGACACTCGCGGCATCCGTGAGCCTGGCACTGAGCGCCTGCGGCACCGTCGGCAACGATTTCTTCGCCCCGAAAAATCTCGACGGCGCCGCCTTCCGCCACCAGGCGCCGGGGGCAGCCGGCGAGGCGCGCTTGCCGCAGGACTGGTGGAGCGTGTTCGGCGACGCCACCCTGGACCGGCTCGAACGCAGCGCGCTGCGCGACAACCCGAGCGTGAGGGCGGCCGCGCAGCGCCTGCTGCAAGCGCAGGCGCAAGCCGGCGTGGCGCGCGTCGGGCAAACGCCGACGCTGGGCGTCAACGCCTCGGTGGCGAACTCGCGCACCTCGGCGAACACCTCGCAAAGCCTGGCGCTGGGCGGGCGTTCGATCAGCGGCAACAACTACGCGCTGGGCGCGGCGATGTCGTATGAGCTCGACCTGCTGGTTCGGGTGCGGCGCCTGGTCGAAGCGGCCGACGCGCAGGCGCTGGCGGCCGAGGCCGACCGCGACGGCGTGCTGCTGATGCTGTCGGCGCAGGTGGCCAGCAACTACTGGCAATTGCGCGGGCTGGACGCCGAGATGGCGATCCTGGCCGGCGCGCTGGATACCCGGCGCGAGTCGGCGCAGCTGATCGAGGCGCGCTTCAACGCCGGTCTGACCAATGAACTGGACCTGGCGCGCGCCCGCGTCGAACACGCCAACGCCCAGGCCGACCTGCACGAAGTCAAACGCCAGCGCACCCTGCTCGAACACAGCCTGGCGACGCTTACCGGGGTGGCGCCGGCGGCGCTGCAACTGCCGGCGGCCGGGGCGGCGACGGGCGGCGCGGCGGCGTTGCCGCAGCCGCCGGCGATTCCGGTCGGCCTGCCGGCTTCGCTGTTGGCGCAGCGGCCCGACCTGGCCGGCAGCGTCGCCAACCTGCGCGCCGCCAACGCCCAGGTTGGCGTGGCCGAGGGCGCGTTCTACCCGACGCTGCAATTGACCGGCAACTTCGGCTACGCCTCGGAAAACCTGCGCGAGCTGGCGCAGGGCGGTTCGCGCCAGTTCAGCGTCGGACCGCTGGCGCTGACGCTGCCGATTTTCGACGGCGGGCGCAACCGCGCCAACCTGGCGCTGTCGAAGGCGCGCTACGAGGAGGCGCTGGCCAACCACGAAGGCAAGCT
Organism: Janthinobacterium sp. CG_23.3; assembly: GCF_046115965.1. Classification (NCBI taxonomy): domain Bacteria; kingdom Pseudomonadati; phylum Pseudomonadota; class Betaproteobacteria; order Burkholderiales; family Oxalobacteraceae; genus Janthinobacterium; species Janthinobacterium sp. CG_23.3. Next base: position 4,989 of record NZ_JBJXIB010000144.1, read on the forward strand.
GCTGACGGCGCTGCGCGAAGTGGAGGACGCGCTGTCGGACCTGGAGCAGCGCCAGTTGCAGGGCCAGGCCCAGCAGCTGTCGCAACAGGCGGCGGCGCGCGCCCACCTGGTGGCGCGGGCGCGCTACGAGCGCGGCGTGTCGAACTACCTCGACGTCACCGACGCCCAGCGCAGCTCGCTGGCGGCGGACCGCGCCGCGGTGCAGATCGGCACCCAGCGCCTGCTGGCGACGGTGGCGGTGGCGCGCGCGCTGGGCGCCGGCTGGCAGGCGCCGGCGGCGCGGTAACGGTGCGCGCCGCAAACCCGGTTCACACCAACGGCGTCACCCCGGGATCAGACCTGAAGGTCTGACCCCGGTTGTTTGTCTGTGGTTTTAATGTGGTTCGCGGCGCCGGCAATTCAAAACAAGGCCGCGCCCGGCCCGAAGCGCGCCAGCATGAAGTCGATGAAGGTGGTCATCTTCGGCGTCGCCTGGCGGTCGCGCGGGTACACCAGGTGCATCGGCCGCGGCGTCGGTACGTAATCCTCCAGCAGCGCGACCAGGCGCCCCGCCGCGATATCCTGGGCCAGCAAGATCTCGGCCTGCATCACCACCCCGAAGCCGTGCAGCGCCGCCATGCGCAGCGCCTGGCCGTTGTTCGAGCGGAAGCGGCCGGCCCAGATCGCCTGCCCGGTCTCGCCCTTCAGGCGCCAGCGCACGTGCTGGTTCCAATGCGTGTAGTCGAGGCATTCATGGCCGGCCAGGTCGGCCGGCGTGCGCGGCGTGCCGCGCCGCGCCAGGTAGGCCGGCGCGGCGCAGATCGCCATGCCGTACGGCCGCAGCGGCCGCGCCACCATGCCCGAGTCGCCCAGCGCGCCGATGCGCACGGCGGCGTCGAAACCCTCGTCGAGCAGATCGGCGAGGCGGTCGTTCAAGCTCAATTCCACGCTCACGTCCGGATGCAGCGCCAGGTAGTCGGTCAACGCCGGCGCCAGCCATTCGCTGCCGAACGACACCGGCACCGACAGCTTCAGGCAGCCGCGCGGCAGCGCGCGCATCGCCTCGGCGCCGGTCTCGGCGGCGGCCACCTGCGCCAGAATCGCCCGGCACTGCTCGCAATACTGCCGCCCGATCTCGGTCAGCGCGTGGCGCCGCGTGGTGCGCGTGAGCAGGCGCGCGCCCAGGCGCGCCTCCAACTGCTTGATGTGCTTGCCCACCATCACCGGCGACATCATGAACGCCTCGGCGGCGGCGGTGAAACTGCCGGCGTCGACGACGGCGACGAACACTTCCATGCTGCGCAACTTATCCATCGATTACACACTCCTGCTTAGTAATGTACTTCATGTTAGCGCATTTATTCCCCGGACGAACAGGGCGATACTGCAAGCAGTCGCATCCAAACACACCACCAAAAAAGGAAACAATATGAAAATCATCGTTATTGGCGCAAGCGGCACGGTAGGCAAGGCAGTCGCGGCGGAGCTGGCGCAGCGGCATGAAATTATTGCGGTCGGCAGCAAAAGCGGCCAGTTCCAGGCCGACATGAGCGACATCGTCCAAGTGCGCGCGCTGTTCGCCCAGACCGGTAAAGTGGACGCGGTCGTGGTCGCCGCCGGTACGCTGCACTTCGGCCCCCTGTCCGACTTTACCCCGGCGCAATTCCAAGTCGGCCTGAACAGCAAATTGATGGGCCAGGTCAACGTCGCGCTGGTCGCCCAGCAGCACCTGAACGACGGCGGCTCGATCACGCTCACCAGCGGCATCGTCGGCGACCAGCCGATCCGCAACGGCGTCGGCGCGAGCATGGTCAACGCCGCCGTCGAAGGCTTCGCGCGCGGCGCGGCGATCGAACTGCCGCGCGGCCTGCGCATCAACGTCGTCAACGCCACCGTATTGGAAGAATCGCTGGACAGCTACGGCCCCTACTTCCACGGCTTCGAAGCGGCGCCGGCCAGCCGCGTGGCGCTGGCCTACAGCCGCAGCGTCGAAGGCGCCCAGACCGGCCAGGTCTACCGCGTCTGGTAAGCCGGAACCCGTGATGTCGAGACACGACCCCAGAGTGTAGGATTGTCTGGCGGTATCGCGAAAGTTGGTCGATTACAATTGGCGTTCATTGAAAAAGCGGCACCTTACGGTTCCGCTTTTTTCTTTTCGCCGTGGCCTTTTGCGTGGTGGTGTTGCGCGGACGTAATGATGTCGAGTTTTCCTCGCGGAAATATTTTTCTCGGATTCCCTGGAGAAATTAAAGTTGCTGACGATATTCATGTATGGGCCTCGCACAGGAGCTTAGCCATGTTGAAATGTTTCGTTTTTTCCATGCTGGTGCTGGCCGGCGCCGCCGCCGGCGCCGCGCCGTCCGGCCTGACCGAGCAGGAGCGCGGCTGGTTGCGCGCCGGCGCCGCCGTGCTGGAGTACGCGCGCCAGATCAAGTTGCCCGTCGATATCATCGTCCAGCCGCAGCCGGCGCCCGGCGCGGTGCCGCTGGCGATGGGCTTCGACGGCGGCCGCTGCAAGCTGGTGTTGTCGATGCGCGAGAACCCGCAAACCGAGCTGGTCCTGGCGGCGCTGCCGCGGGCCGACCACGCACTGATGATCGAGGCGATGACGGCGCACGAGATCGGCCATTGCTGGCGCTACGCGCACGGCGAATGGCACGCGCTGCCGGCCGGCTTCGTCGAGACCGGCGAGGAGTTCGCCGGCAACCCCGAGTTGCTGCGGGACGCCAAGGGCTTGCGCGACACCCGCCGCGAGGAGGGCTTCGCCGACTTGGTGGCGCTGGCCTGGATACAGTTGCGCCATCCGAACCGTTACGTCCAGGTCTACGACTGGCTCGCCGGCGTGCGGCGCGAAGGCTCGCTCAGCGGCGGCTCGCACGACACGCTGGCATGGCTAAACCTGGCCCGGGACGGCGCCGCCTTCACGCCGGCGGCGACGCCGTTCGACCAGGTTGGCGCCCTGTGGGGCTGCGGTTTGACCGACGACAAGTAGGCGTTCGGTTCCGCGGCTTGATTTGCCCGCACTGTTCGTTCGCGCACAGATGGACTTGTTTCTGGAGGGGTAAATTGCCTTGTCAACCAATCCAGAAAGGGAACATCATGACTAAATTGACCATGCTTGCGCTGACCGGCGTCGCCAGCGCCCTGTTCTGCGCCGGCTCGGCGTCGGCGGCCGACGACAAGGGCGCTTCCTACAAGAGCCTGAGCGACCGCGCCACCAGCGAGTATAAGAGCGCCTATGCGCGCTGTAACGAGGAGACCGGCAACGCCCGCAATGTATGCCGGCAGGAAGCCAAGGTGGCGCGCGCCAAATCCGACACCGACGCCGTCGCCCAGTACCGTAACACGCCGCGCGACTTGGGCAAGGCGCGCGCCGCGCTGGCCAACGCCGAGTATGACCTGGCCAAGGCCAAATGCGCCGAGCGCGGCGCCGCCGATCGCGGCGCCTGTGCCAGCGAAGCCAAGTCGGCCCGGATGGCGGCGCTGACGGACGCCAAGTCCGGCACCCGCTCGGCCGGTACCAGCGGCGCCATGGGCAGCAGCGGCGCCGGCCAGGACGAACGCAACGCCTCGACCGGCACCACCCCCGGCGCGATGGAAAATTGCGAGACGATGAGCGCCGGCGACAAGACCGCCTGCCTGACCCGCCGCACCACCGGCTCGGCCAAACACGTGGTGGCCGATACGGTCATCACGACCAAGATCAAGGCCGACCTGGTCAGGGACCCGGACCTGAAGGCGATGGACGTGCATGTCGAGACCGTTGACGGCGTCGTCATGCTTAGTGGTTTCGTGCCGTCGCAGACCGAGGCGCAAAAGGCGGAGCGGTTGGCGCGCAGCGTCGACGGCGTCAAGGACGTCAAGAGCGCCTTGAAGGTCAACGCCAATAAGTAAGCATGGAAAACCGCTAGCGGGCCGGCGGCGCTGACAGCCAAGCAAGGGTTCCTTTTTGACGGCGCTGCTGCGTTGCCGGCGGCGCTAGCGGCCTAGGCAGGTCAAAAAACACGCCCGCCGCGCCACGCGGCGGCAAAACGGGAGGGGGCACGCATGCGCGGCGCCCCCTTTTTGCATTGCGCCATCCGGCGGCTCGGTGAGGCGGCGTCGACGTCGATGCACGCATAAGCGGCCGCTTACTTGTTGCCATGGGGATCCGGTTTTGCTTATATTTATTTGGCAATAATGTCTAAATAAAATATTTTGTTTATTCGTAATATCTTGCTTTATTACGTTGTAATATTCTTCACTGTACAAAATAATTAACGCCGATAGGGCTTATGCAACCACCCTTGTTCCGCCCTGAAGTGCTGACCGCGCAGCGTAGCGCGTGGTATGGCAATGTCGTGCTGCTGCGTCCGCTCAGCTTCGCCCTGCTGACCGCGTTCGCCGCCCTCAGCACCGCGCTGTTGTTGGCCTTTTTGTTTGGCGCCCACTACACCAAACGGGTCCAGGTCGGTGGTTTGCTGGTACCCGACGCGGGCCTGGTGCGCATCCAGTCGCCGCAGCCCGGCCTGATCGTCGAGCGCCACGTGCGCGAGGGCCAGCAGGTGCGCGCCGGCGAGGTGCTGTATGTGGTGTCGAGCGAATTGCAGATGGCGCCGGCGCCGGGGCGCGACGCCCAGACCGAGAGCCAGGGCGCGATTTTGCACACCCTGCGCGCGCGCCAGGACAGCGTCGCCGAGGAGCGCGTCCAAGCCGGGCGCATCGCCGCGCGCCAGGCCGAGCAACTGACCCGCGCCGGCGCCGGCCTGGGCGCCGAAATCGCCCAGCTGGACCAGGAGATCGCCACCCAGTCGGCGCGCCTGAAGTCGGCCCAGTCGCAGTACCAGCGCAACGTGCAGATGCAGGCCCAGGGTTTCATTTCAAGCCTGGCGCTGCAGCAAAAAAACGACGAGTTGCTCGACCAGCAGGGCCGCCTGCAAAGCGCGCAGCGCAGCCGCCTGGGCCTGCTGCGCGAGCTGGGCAACACCCAAAGCGAGCTGGCCGCGCTGGCCGGCAAGAGCGCGCGCGAGCAAACCCAGCTGGGCCGCCAGGTGCTCGAACTGGAGCAGCAAAGCCTGAGCACGCAAGCGCGCCGCCGGTTCCTGGTCACCGCGCCGCAGGCCGGCACCGTGACGGCGATCCTGGCCGAGCCGGGCCACAGCGCCGGCAACCAGACCCTGTTGACGATTTTGCCGGCCGGCGCCGTGCTTGAGGCGCAGTTGTACGTGCCCAGCCGCGCGGTCGGCTTCATCGAGGCCGGCCAGAAGGTGTCGATCCGCTACGCCGCCTTCCCCTACCAAAAATTCGGCCAGCACGAGGGCCGCGTCACCGAAGTGTCGCGCAGCGCGCTGCTGGCGCAGGACATGCCGGCGCAACTGGTGGCGAGCGAGATCGGCGCCGCGCGCGAGGGCATGTACCGGGTCCGCGTGGCGCTGGCGCGGCAGTCGATCAGCAGCTACGGCAAGGCGCAGGCGCTGAGCGCCGGCATGCAGCTCGACGCCGACGTGTTGCAGGACCGCCGTTCGCTGCTGGAGTGGCTGCTGGAACCGGTCTACAGCCTGAAGGGCAAGGTATGAGCGGCGCCGGCTTCGCGCTGCCCAGGCTCCACTTCGGCTTCGGCCAGCGCCTGCCGCTGGTGCTGCAGGGCGAGGCGGCCGAGTGTGGCCTAGCCTGCCTGGCGATGGTGGCCGGTTTCCACGGCTACCGCACCGACTTGCTGAGCCTGCGCCGGCGCTTCACTGTCGGCCTGCGCGGCTCGACGCTGAAGGGCGTGATGGACATCGCCTCGGCGCTGGCGCTGTCGTCGCGGCCGATCCGCATCGAACTGGGCGACCTGCCGCAGCTGCCCACGCCGTGCCTGCTGCATTGGAACCTGAACCATTTCGTGGTCCTCAAGAAAGTGCTGCGCAAGGGCGGCGGCGCGCCCGCCGGCATCGTCGTGCACGACCCGGCGCGCGGCCAGCTGACGCTGTCGATGGCCGAGGTGTCGGCCAGCTTTACCGGCGTGGTGCTGGAACTGACGCCAACGCCCGGCTTCCGCCGCGAAGAGGACAAGCAGCGCATCAGCCTGCGCCAGATGATGGGCAGCGCCACCGGCCTGAAACGCTCGCTGGCGCAGATCTTCGTGCTGGCGCTGGCGCTCGAGGCGTTCGCGCTGGTCGGGCCGTTCTTCATGCAACTGGTGGTTGACGGCGCCATCCTGTCGGCCGACCGCGACCTGCTGACCATGCTGGCGCTGGGCTTCGGCCTGCTGATGCTGGTACAGACGGCGCTGTCGGTGTTCCGCTCGTGGATGGTGCTGTACCTGAGCACCCACCTGAACCTGCAATGGCTGGCGAACGTGTTCACCCACCTGATCCGGCTGCCGATGCATTATTTTGAAAAGCGCCACCTGGGCGACGTCGTCTCGCGCTTCGGCGCGGTGCAGGCGATCCAGCGCACGCTGTCGGCCAATTTCGTCGAGGCCATCCTCGACGGCTTGCTGGCGCTGGCCACGCTGGCCATGCTGCTGGCCTACAGTCCGGCCCTGAGCGCGGTGGTGCTGGCGGCGCTGTTGCTGTACGCCGCGCTGCGCTGCGCCTTTTACCGCCCGTACCGCGCCGCCAGCGAGGAACAGATCAACTTGCAGGCGCGCGAGCAGTCGCTGTTCCTCGAATCGATCCGCGGCATCCAGGCCATCAAGCTGTTCAACCACCAGGACGAGCGCCGCGCGCGCTGGCTCAACGCGCTGGGCGCGGCGACCAACCGCCACATCGCCACCCAGCGCATGACGCTCGGCTTTAACTCGGCGCACACCTTGCTGGCGGGCGCCGAAAACATCCTCATCGTCTTCCTCGGCGCGCGCCTGGTGATGGACAACGTGTTCTCGGTCGGCATGCTGTACGCCTTCATCAGCTACAAGACCACCTTCACCGGGCGGGTTTATTCGCTGATCGACAAGTGGCTGGAACTGAAGATGCTGTCGCTGCAGGGCGAGCGCCTGGCCGACATCGTGCTCAGCGCGCCGGAGGAGGCCGGCGCGGCGGCCGAGCCGGGCCAGCGGCGCGAGCCGGCCGACACCTCGATCGAGGTGCGCGGGCTGTGGTTCCGCTACTCGGATATCGAACCGTGGGTGCTGAGCGAGCTGAGCCTGACCATCCGCGCCGGCGAATCGCTGGCGCTGGTGGGGCCGTCGGGCTGTGGCAAGACGACCCTGCTGAAGCTGCTGCTGGGCCTGCTGGAGCCGAGCCGCGGCGAGATCCTGGTCGGCGGCGTGCCGCTGGCGCAACTGGGGGCGCGCCGCTACCGCGCGCTGATCGGCGCGGTGATGCAGGACGACCAGCTGCTCAGCGGCAGCATCGCCGAGAACATCAGCTTTTTCGACTTGCAGGTGGACCTGCCGTGGTTGCAGCAATGCATCGCCGCCGCCGCCCTGGCCGAGGAGATCGCGGCGATGCCGATGGGCAGCCAGACCCTGATCGGCGACATGGGCACCAGCCTGTCGGGCGGCCAGAAGCAGCGGCTGTTACTGGCGCGCGCGCTCTACAAGCGCCCGCGCATCCTGTTCCTCGACGAGGCCACCAGCCACCTCGACGGCGCCAGGGAGCAGGCCGTGAACCAGGCCATCAACGCGCTGTCGCTGACGCGCGTGATCGTCGCGCACCGGGCCGAGACGATACGCTCGGCGGCGCGGGTGGTGGAACTGGACAAGGGCGCGGTGGTACGCGACCTGCGCCAGGCCGAGCGCGAGGCGCAGGCGCAGGCCTGAACGGCGAATTTCGTTTCCAGTCCGCTGGAAAGCTGTACCCGGCGTGGCGCCCCTGGCCCGTCATGCCGGCCATCACTGACGGCCATGTTTTTTTATGAGGCAACCATGAAAGAAGTCAAGCAAGAAGTACCGGCGCAGCGCATTCTGGGCCGCACGGTGGGACGTGAAATCAGCGCCGAGGAAGCGGCGAGCATCGGCGCCGGCGGCATGCCAGCGCCCGATCCGGAAGGCACGATGCCGTTCGTCATCGGCGGGCGCGAGTGGGCCTATGGCGACTGGGGCGGGAACTAAGCGGCGCACAACTCCGGGTCCGCTAGCGGGCCACCGTCAAACCAATGGAGCAATGATGAAACAACAGCAAAAAGAAGGCACGCACCGTATTCTGGGCCGCACGGTCGGGCGTGGGATCAGCGCCGAGGAGGCGGCGGCCGTCGCCGGCGCCGCGTCGAGCGGCGGTAATGTCGGCACGCGGCCTCACCGCATCGGCAACGAAGTGGTGTACCTGGACATGGGGCCGGATCCAACGCTGTAAACGCTACGGCGCCGGCTGGCGCCGTAGCGGCACAAGGCCCGCCGCCGTGGCGGCGGGCCTTGTCCTTCCATCCATTCCTGTCTACTGTTCAAACCATGACGATCCTGATCATTAGTGAAGCCGACGACCTGCACGCGGCCGCGGTGGGCTGGGGCTTGCGCGCCCTCGGCTGCGAGCCGGTGTTGTGGCGCTGGTCGGCTTTTCCGCGCGCCGACAGCGCCTCGTTCTACCTCGATTCGGGCGGCGACGCGCGCCTTGAACTGACGCTGGACGGCGCCGTCCACAGCCGCCCGTTCGACGCGGTCTGGAACCGCCGCCCCGGCAAGCCGGCGCCGCGCGCGGCCAGCCACCCGGCCGACCTGAAGGTGATCCGCGACGAGTCGCTGGCCTACCTGCGCAACGTCGCCCCTTTCATCGCCCATCCCGGCACGCTGTGGGTGAACGGCATCGACGAGGCGCGCCATGCCAACCACAAGACGCTGCAACTGCTGGCCGCCAGGGCGGTCGGCTTGCCGATCCCGGACACCCTGATCGGCAACGAAATCGACAAGGTGCGGCAGTTCTACCGCAAGCACGGCGGCAAGATCATCTACAAGGCGTTCCAGCCGGGCGGCTGGGACCATGGCGACGGCTCGACGACGATGCTGCGTACGGCCGCGCTGGCGGCCCAGGACCTGGCGCATGAGGAGGCGGTGCGGGCCTGCCCCGGCATTTTCCAGCAACAGGTCGACACCGACTACGAGCTGCGCGTGACGGTGATGGGCGAGCGCCTGGTGGCTGGCGCGATCCACAGCCAAGCCGCAGGGCCGAGCGTGGACTGGCGCTACAGCGGCGTGTTGGGGCAGGTCCCGCTGACGCCGGTCGAGCTGGCGCCCGAGCTGGCCGCGCGCTGCCTGGCGCTATGCCGCAGGCTCGGCCTGGCGTTCGGTTGCATCGACCTGATCGTGCGCCCCGACGGCGAAGCCGTCTTCCTGGAAATTAACGAAGCCGGCCAGTTCCTGTGGAAGGAGGGCATCGCGCCGGACCTGCCGATGCTCGACACCTTCTGCCGCCTGCTGGCCGGCGGCGGCGTGGGCCGGCAAGTGCCGCCGCTGCGGCTGGCCGACTACTACCAGTCGGCCAGTTTCGCCGAGTTCAAGCTACTCGAACGGCGCGGCACGGCGCCGGAAGAGTCCCTGTTCACGCCCGACCCGCCGCGCCCCGGCGCTTGAGCGGGGGGGGGGGGGGGGGGGGGGGGGGGGGAAACCAAAAAGCTGTGTTCCGAAAACAAAAAAAAAAGCCATCGCCACCAAACCACACTGCAAAGGGTTTTTCTCTTCGTTTTTTCCCCAAGCCAGCCCT
>NZ_JBJXIB010000145.1:0-14557 GCF_046115965.1 Janthinobacterium sp. CG_23.3
ATGCTGATTGTAGGGCAGGTAGCTCGTCGTCATTCGACAAGTTTACCTCGTCCCCATTCCGATTGCATCAGTTTCTGCCGCGCAGACTCCTAGGGGGGGCGAACGAGCCGGCGCCGTCGCTCACACCAAGGGCGTCGCCCCGGGCCCGGACCTGAAGGTCCGACCCGGCGCTGTGCCTTGGCTTGAGCGTGAGCGTTACCGGCCCGCGAAGTTACAGGCGCACGCAGTCGACAAAGTAGCCGCGCTTGCCGTCCACTTCGCGTTTGACCAGGCCGTGCACGTCGGTCTCGAAGCCGGGGAAGCGCTCGTTGAAGTCGCGCGCAAAGCGCAGGTAGTCGACGATGGTCTTGTTGAAGCGCTCGCCCGGGATCAACAGCGGAATGCCCGGCGGATACGGCGTCAGCAGGATCGAGGTGATGCGCCCTTCCAGTTCGTCGATTGGCACGCGGTCGATTTCGCGGTGCGCCATTTTGGCGAACGCGTCCGACGGCTTCATCGCCGGGATCATGTCCGACAGGTACATTTCCGTGGTCAGGCGGGCGACGTCGTAGGCCTTGTAGAAATCGTGGATCTGCTGGCACAGGTCGCGCAGGCCCATTTTTTCGTAGCGCGGGTTGGCCGCCGCGAACTCCGGCAGGATGCGCCACATCGGCTGGTTCTTGTCGTAGTCGTCCTTGAACTGTTGCAGCGCGGTCAGTAGGGTGTTCCAGCGGCCCTTGGTGATACCGATCGTAAACATGATGAAGAACGAGTACAGGCCGCACTTCTCGATGATGACGCCGTGCTCGGCCAGGTACTTGGTGACGATCGAGGCCGGAATGCCGGTGTCGCCGAACTTGCCGTCCAGCGACAGGCCCGGGTTGACGATGGTCGCCTTGATCGGGTCGAGCATGTTGAAACCCTTGGCCAGGTTGCCAAAGCCGTGCCAGTCGTCCTCGGCGCGGATCATCCAGTCGTCGCGCTCGCCGATGCCTTCCTCGGCGAAGGTGTCCGGACCCCAGACCTGGAACCACCAGTCCTTGCCCCATTCCTGGTCTATTTTCTTCATCGCGCGGCGGAAGTCGAGCGCCTCGATGATCGATTCCTCGACCAGCGCGGTGCCGCCCGGCGCCTCCATCATCGCCGCGGCGACGTCGCACGAGGCAATGATCGAGTATTGCGGCGAGGTCGAGGTGTGCATCAGGTAGGCTTCATTGAAGGCGTCCTGGTCGAGCTTGACCGACTCCGATTCGCGCACCAGGATTTGCGAGGCCTGCGACAGGCCGGCGAGCAACTTATGCGTCGACTGGGTCGAGAAGATCATCGATTCCTTGGCCCGCGGGCGGTCCTTGCCGATCGCGTGCATGTCCTTGTAGAAGTCGTGGAAGGTCGCGTGCGGCAGCCACGCCTCGTCGAAGTGCAGCGTGTCGATTTTTCCGTCCAACATTTCGCGCAAGGTCTCGACGTTGTAGATCACGCCGTCGTAGGTCGACTGGGTGATGGTCAGGATGCGCGGTTTCTTGTTGGCCGCTTCGCGGGCGAACGGGTTCGCCTCGATCTTGCGGGCGATGCTTTCCGGCGTGAACTCTTCCAGCGGGATCGGGCCGATGATGCCCAGGTGGTTGCGGGTCGGCATCAGGAACACCGGAATCGCCCCGCACATGATGATCGAGTGCAAAATCGACTTGTGGCAGTTGCGGTCGACGACGACGATGTCGCCCGGCGCCACCGTCGAGTGCCAGACCATCTTGTTCGAGGTCGAGGTGCCGTTGGTGACGAAATAGCAATGGTCGGCGTTGAAGATGCGCGCGGCGTTGCGCTCGGACGCGGCCACCGGGCCGGTGTGGTCGAGCAACTGGCCGAGTTCCTCGACGGCGTTGCAGACGTCGGCGCGCAGCATGTTTTCACCGAAGAACTGGTGGAACATCTGGCCGATCGGCGACTTCAGGAAGGCCACGCCGCCGGAATGGCCGGGGCAGTGCCACGAGTAGGAGCCGTCGTTGGCATAGTGCACCAGCGCGCGGAAGAACGGCGGCGACAAGCCGTCCAGGTAGGACTTCGCTTCGCGGATGATGTGGCGGGCGACGAATTCCGGGGTGTCCTCGAACATGTGGATGAAACCGTGCAGCTCGCGCAAGATATCGTTGGGGATATGCCGCGAGGTGCGGGTTTCGCCGTACAGGTAGATCGGAATGTCGGCGTTCTTGTAGCGGATTTCCTCGACGAAGGCGCGCAGCGACTTGAGCGCGTGGTCGGTTTCCTCGATGGAACCGGCGCCGAACTCCTCGTCGTCAATCGACAGCACGAACGCCGAGGCGCGCGACTGCTGCTGGGCGAACTGCGACAGGTCGCCGTAGCTGGTCACGCCGAGCACTTCCATGCCTTCTTTTTCCATCGCGGCGGCGAGGGCGCGAATGCCCAGGCCGGACGTGTTTTCTGAACGGAAATCCTCGTCGATGATGACGATAGGGAAACGAAATTTCATGGAAGTCTCCAAAGGGAAAAGCCAGTCCAATGGCATCGGCCGGGACTGGCGGCTCGCCGCAAAAATGCGCCGAAAAAATAAAAACCGGATTCTCGCAGAAATGACGGCAATCCGGTGAAAAAATTAGCAACTACGGGTAAAACGCCGCTAAGCGGCGAGATAATTTCCAACCCGGCGCAGCGTGACGAAAGCGTAATCCAATCCCGCCTTCTCGGAATGGTGCTGCGCGCGCGCGGTTTCCTGCCACAGGGCGGCGTCGGGCTGCGGGAAAAACGCGTCGCAGTCGAAACGTTGGCCAATTTCCGTGATGACCAAGGTGTCGGCGAATTCCAGCGCCTGCGCGTAGATCTGCGCGCCGCCAATGACGAAGGCGGGCGCCTGGCCGACGAGCGCGAGCGCCTCGGGCAACGACGCGACCGCCTCGACGCCGTCCTGGCGCCACTGCGCGTTGCGCGTGATCACGATATTGCGCCGGTTCGGCAGCGCTTTGCCGATCGAATCGAAGGTCTTGCGGCCCATGATGACGGGATGGCCCGTCGTCAGCGCCTTGAAATGCGCCATATCCTCCGGCAAACGCCAGGGCATGCCGTTGTTGATGCCAATGCCGCCCTGGGTGTCGGTGGCAACAATGATAGTGATCTGTGTCATATCGATTATATATAGAGTGAAACGGAGAGCCGCGTGCGGGGGGCACGATGGCCGGCTGGTCTGCGAGCGGTATTATCGGTCATTTTGATGCGCATGCCATGTTAATCCTCCCGGACGGCGCGCAGCGGAGTTTTCGATCCGCATCAATGCGCTTGCTATGCGGTAAAGCGGATACCGCCGCGCCGATGTACCATACGCGGCAGCGTGCCGTAGCGATGGCGCGCCCATGGATACAATTAACCCAGACAACCCACCGGAGCCAACATGCAAACCCTGTCAAAAGGCCAGCGCCTGAGCATCGCCGAGGCGGCACCCAGCGGCGCATTGCACCTCGGCCTTGCCGGACACGGACTCGCGCTCGACTTCGCCTGCTTCGGGCTGGACGCCGCCGGTAAGTTGTCCGACGAGCGCTACATGACCTTCTTCAACCAGCCGCTCACGCCGTGCGGCGGGGTGCAGCTGGAAACGCTGCCGGGCGACGACGCCGGCTTCGGGTTCCAGCTGGCGCGGCTGCCGGCGGGCGTCGAACGCATCGTCGTCGCCGCCACCATCGACGGCGAAGGCAGCATGGCGCACCTCGACACCGGCTACCTGCGCCTGCTCGACGGGCGCCGCGAAACGGCCCGCTTCGCCTTCCGCGGCGCCGACTTCGCGCAGGAGCGGGCGGTCATGCTGGGCGAGCTGTACCGTAAAGACGGACAATGGCGCTTCATGGCCGTCGGCCAGGGCTTCAACGGCGGCATGGACGCGCTGGTGCGGCACTTTGGCGGCGCCGTGGCCGAGCCGAGCGCCGCCGCGGCCGCCCCGGTTGCCGCTGCGGCCACGGCCCCGGCCGCCCGGATTTCGTTGGAGAAGCGGGTCGAACGCGAGGCGCCGCAACTGGTCGACCTGGTTAAACAGGCCGGGGTGTCGCTGCAAAAAGCCGGCCTGGGCCAGCACCGCGCCAAAGTCTGCCTGTGCCTGGACATCTCCGGCTCGATGGGCAAACTGTACCGCGACGGGCTGGTGCAACGGTTCGCCGAACGCATCCTGGCGCTGGGCTGCCAATTCGACGACGACGGCGACATCGACGTCTTCCTGTTTGGCCGCGACGTGCACCGGCCCGCGCCTATGAGCTTGAGCAACTGCACCAGCTACGTCAAGCACGCCATCGAGCACCATCCGCTGGAAGGCGACACCCGCTACGGCCGCGCGATGCAAGCGATCCGCGCCCATTACTTCCCGGACGCGGCCGGGGGCGAGCGCAGCAAGCCGGTGGCCGCGGCGCTGCCGGTCTACGTCATGTTCCTGACCGACGGCGGCACCAGCGACCAGCCGCTGACCGAAAAGCAACTGCGTTGGGGGAGTAACGAGGCGATATTCTGGCAATTCATGGGAATCGGCAAAGGGCGCAAATCGAAGAGCAAAAAACTCTCGGCCTTCAGCGCCAGCGACTTCCCCTTCCTCGAAAAGCTCGACGACCTCAGCGGTCGCCTGATCGACAACGCCGACTACTTCTCCGTCAGCTCGCCGGACGAACACAGCGACGCCGAACTCTACGACCTGCTGATGACCGAATACCCGGGCTGGCTGGCGCTGGCGCGCCGCAACGGCCTGCTCCCCCAATAACGTGGGCAATGAAACCGTTGTTAATTCGGAAAAGATGTGTCTTTTTAATGAAATCGCCGTTTACTCCGGGTCATGAACCTGGGACGATGTCTTGATACGCCGTTGTAAAGGATGTTGCGGCAACAAGAGCAGGTGCGGGGTGGCCGTCTGGCTGGGCGGCCACCCCGCTTTTTTATTCGCCGCTGTGCGTGAAGGTCGCCGGGGGAACCGCAACCGGCGTCTGCGCCGCCACGCCCTGGGCTAGCCCCTTCAAGTCTTTCAAATAATACCCGTCATACCTCAGCTGGTAGGTATGCGTCCCCTGTTTGAAGGCGTAGCTGTCGGTGATGTCGATGGTATTGCGGCGCGTCGCCTTCGGCTTCAGCGTCAAATAGTCGTCTGCCGTCAGCGCGCCGCGTTTGACCATCCTGCCCTGGTAGTCGGCCGGCTCGCCGGTTACGGTGTCGCGGATCTCAAACAAGCGCCCGAGCAATTGCTTTTCGCTTGCGATGGCGCGCGGCACATACACCGTTTGTCCGCTGCGATTGTCGAGCAGGACGTTCACCAGTACCCGTCCTTGGCTCGACGTTACCGTCAGCGTTTCGGTAAATCCAGTCATGCCGTTTCCTCGTGCTAGCGCGGCCATCGGGGCGAGCAGCAAGCACACCGCGCCGACCAGCGTTGCGATTATCAATTGGTTCAAGTCATCCTCCTGTCGCGATTGGGGCATACGCTGCATTGTGCCATACGAAACGCCGCCGCCGCGCCAGGATGACGCCGACAGAAGCCCCGCTGGAAAAGTCTAAATATGGACATTTCCTCGCATTTTGTCCATATCTTTATATTATCTTCAGTCATGTCGCCACGGCGCTGTCCGCAAGCGATAAAAGCGTTGAGAATTCGAAAAAAGTGCCACTTTTCAATTTAATCAATGTTTACTTTAAGTTAATTAATGTGTGAGGATGTATGCATGAGCCGGCCTAATGCAAGTTGCCGACGGGCTGGTTCATTTTCAGAAATCACACACTTCAGGGAGACACGGATGAATTGGAATCATGTGGTCAAGTTTGGTGGTTCGGTCGTTGCGGCGGCGGTTTGCTTTAGTGCCAGCGCAGCCTCGAACGGCGTGGTGGCAAGCATCAGCATGGACAAGCAATCGCTGGGCAATACCGACGACGTGGTGGTGCGGGTGACAATGACCAACACCTCGGCGGCGCCGCAGTACGTGCTGAAGTGGCACACGCCGTTTGCCGCCATCGAGGAATCGCTGTTCGACGTGACCCGCGACGGCGTCCAGGTGCCCTACGAGGGCAAGCACGTGAAACGTGCGGCGCCGACCTCGGCCGACTACTTCGTGCTCCAGCCAGGCAAGTCCCACACGGCGACGGTTGAATTGTCCTCTCTGTACAACATGAGCGTCACCGGCAACTATTCGATCCGCTTCGCGACCAAGTCGTACAGTCTGTTCAGCAAGGGCGAGGCGCGCGAACGCGCCGGCGACGACAAGCGGGCCGACACGCTGCAATCGGAGCCGCTGGCGGTGTGGGTCGAAGGCAACCTGCCGCGCGGCACCTCGACGCAAAAGGCGGCCCCAAGCTACGAGCTGGCCGGCAGCCTGTCGTTCAGCCAGTGCACCACGTCGCAGCAGACCACCGTCAGCTCGGCCATCGCCGCAGCGAAAACGATGGCCAGCGCCGGCGACGCCTACATGGCGGCCGGCAACACGGGCACGCGCTACACCAAGTGGTTCGGCGTGAACAATTCGACGCGCTACACAACCGTGAAATCGCACTTTGCGGCTATCAAGGACGCGCTCAACAACAAGGCGGTGACGGTCGATTGCGGCTGCAAGGAATCCTACTTCGCCTATGTGTACCCGACCCAGCCGTACAAAATCTACGTCTGCAACGCATTCTGGGGCGCGCCGATGAGCGGCACCGATTCCAAGGGCGGCACGCTGGTGCATGAAATGAGCCATTTCAACGTCGTCGCCGCCACCGACGATTGGGCCTACGGCCAATCGGCCGCGGCCAGTCTGGCCATCAGCGACCCCGCCAAGGCTACCGACAACGCCGACTCCCACGAGTATTTCGGCGAGAACACGCCAGCGCTGCCATAAATGGGCAAGGCCCGCGGCGTGTTTGGCGCGGCGGGCCTGGCGAGAATTGCGGGGTGGCGAGCACAATGAATAAATTGAGACGGAGGACGCGCCGGACTTGGGTCTGTCGAAGGTCAATAGACTCGCCTGGATGGGCGGCCACTCCGCGCGCAGTGTGCGCGCGCCTTGCCGCCCGCGCCGCCGCGGCTACACCGCCATCGGCGCCGTGATCGGCGCGTGGTGCTGGTAGCCTTCCAGCGTAAAGTCGCCCGGCTCGATCTTTTCCAGCCACTCCGGCTCGTACTTGCCGGTCTTGGCGTAGTCCGGCACCCGGTCGGAGATGACGAAGCGCGGCGCCGGGTAGGGCGTGCGCGTCATTTGCTCCTGCACCATGTCGATGTGGTTTTCGTAGATGTGGGCGTCGCCGATGAAGTAGGTGAACCAGCGCGGCGTGTAGCCGGTCAGCCGCGCCACCAGGTGCAGCAACGCGGCGCCCTCGGCCAGGTTGAACGGCGTGCCCAGGCCGATGTCGTTGCTGCGCACGTACAGGCATAGCGAGATTTCGCGCGTGCTGGCGTTGGGAATGAACTGGTACAGCAAATGGCAGGCCGGCAGGGCGACCGCGTCCAGGTCGGCCGGATTCCAACCGTGGAACAGGATGCGCCGGCTGCCCGGGTCGTTAATGATGGTGTCCAGGCATTCGCGCAACTGGTCGACCGCCTTGTACAACAGTACTTTGGTCACGCCCGCCTCTTGCACCGGGGCCACCACGCGGAAACCCTTGCTTTCGGCGTCGGCGATTTGCAGCGGCTTGGCGGCGTCGATCAGCTTGTAGGCCGGCCAGCCGCGCCATTGCACGCCGTACACCGGGCCGAGGTCGTCCTCGCCCTCGCGGTAGGGGTTGGCCAGCCATTGCGCGTTTTCGTTGGCGTTCTGGTCCCATACCTTGCAGCCCAGCGCGCGGAACTCGGCGGCGTTGCGCGAGCCGCGCAAAAACGCCACCAGTTCGCCGATGACGGACTTGAACGCCAGCTTCTTGGTCGTCACGGCGGGGAAGCCGTCGTTTTTCAGGTCGAAGCGCATCATCGCGCCCGGCACGCTGAGGGTGCGGATGCCGGTGCGGTTGTGTTGCCAACTGCCGGTGTCGAGCACCGTCTTGATCAATTCTTTGTATTGCTGCATGTATTCTCCAACGGACTGTCAGCGCGTCGTCGGTCGGCTTGCGCCGTTCCGGCTAACCCGACCGACAAAAATCGGCACTCCCAACAAACCGAGATTGTAACCTAGCCCGCCGGGTCTGGCGGGCGGCGTATTTTGCTGTTTTGTTGGATAATATGACAATGTTGTTACAATTGGATATCAGTTCGTGATAGTTTGCGTGTCCTGGCGGCAATATAGGCAAAAATGCACTCACCTCCCGCTTCGCCGTTTCAACGTGAGCAACGTGAACGGCAGGCAAAACCATAATCGAAATGAATAAAATTACATTTGTAAGGGGCAATCTGCGCCTGATCCTGGTGTGGCCGCTGGTCGGACTGTTGTTGTTGTCGTCGCTGTGGGCCGCCACCTTGCTGCAATTGCAGGCGGAAAAAAAATTGGCGCAAAAGCACGCGCTGGCAAGCGCCGCGTCGCTGTCGAAGGCCTACGCCCACACCCTGGGCCGCACCCTCGAACAGATGGACCAGATGACGCTGGAGCTGAAATACGACTGGGAGCATGCGAAGGGCGCGCTGCGGCTGGAGGACGCGCGCAAGAACGGCCTGTACGCGGCGCCGCAGTATGCCGCCGTGGCCATCCTCGACGCCGCCGGCCGGCCGCTGACGGCCACGGTGCCGTTCGCCCGTCTGCGCGCGCTCGACAACGCCGAATACCTGCTCAAGCACCTGCGCGACAGCGGCAACGAGGTGCGCATCGGCATGGGCGGCCAGGGCGGTGTGGCGGGCGCGCCTTTGATTCATTTCACCCGCCGGCTGGAGGACGCCAACGGCGCCTTCAACGGCGTGGTCGTGGTGGCGGTCGATCCGGGCTATCTGTCGCAGTTCTACGACAGCTTCAACTTCGGCCGGCACGGCTTGTCGGCCATGGTCAGCGGCGACGGCGCGCTGTTTAGCGCCCGCGTCGGCAACGCCGCGGTGGCGCTGAACCGCGCGCCGTTTTTCGACACCGCCTTCCTCGACAGCGACAGCGGCGCGATCCTGTCGGCAGGCCGGGTCGCCTTCGCCGACAAGCAAAGCCGCTTTCTCGGCTGGCAGGCGCTGCAGACCTATCCATTCACCGCCGTCATCGGGCTGGCCGCGTCCGAGGTGCTGCGCCCGTACCTGGAAACCCGCGGTATCTATATTGGTATCGCCGGCGCCGTCAGCGGCCTGCTGCTGGTGTTTACCGCGATCGCCAGCGTGCTGTCGGTGCGCCTGGCCTGGCGCCAGCAGCAGTCCAAGGACATGCGCAACGCCTACCGCATGGCAACCGAGGGCACCAGCGACGGCTTCTACATCGTCGGCGCGATCCGCGACGCCAGCGGCGCCATCTGCGACTTCGAGCTGCTCGACTGCAACGAGCCGGGCGCGCTGTTCTTCGGCGTCAGCCGCGAGCGCTTGTTGGGCATGCGCCTGCAGGCGCGCGCGGGCGAGCCGTACTTCCGCGACCTGATCGCCGCCTACCGCGAGGCGATGGCGTCGGGTTTTTCCGACCGCGAAGTGGAGCTGCCGGAGAGCAATCCCTTCAATCTGCGCTGGATACGCCGGCGCCTGGTGCGCAGCGGCGACCGCCTGGCCGTGACCTTGCAGGACATCAGTGGCAGCAAGTCGCACGAGGCCGAACTGCAACGGCTGGCCAACGAGGACGGCCTGACCGGCCTGCCGAACCGCCACTGGCTGAGCCAGTTCCTGCCGGCCGCGCTGGCCCGCGCCGGCGCCGGCGGCAACATGCTGGCGCTGCTGTTCATCGACCTGGACGGTTTTAAATGCGTCAACGACAGCATGGGCCACGCCGAGGGCGACCAGGTGCTGCGCGCGGCGGCGCGGCGCCTGCAGTCGGTGCTGCGGCCGAGCGACCGGGTGGTGCGCCTGGGCGGCGACGAGTTCGTCGTGCTGCTCGACCCGGTCGACGACGAGGCGCGCGTGGCGCGCGTGGCCGAGCGCATCGCCGCCGCCGTCGAGGAGCCGTTCCTGGCCGGCGACGAGCGCCACAAGCTGGGCGCCTCGATCGGCATCAGCGTGTACCCGCGCGACGGCGCCGATCCCGAGACGCTGCTCAAGAACGCCGACATCGCGATGTATGCGGTGAAGCAGGCCGGCAAGGGCCACCACCGCTTTTACCAGCCGGCGCTGTACGAGGTGATCCGCAGCCGCCGCGACATCGAACAACACTTGCTGGCGGCGCTGGAGCAAGACCAATTCGTCGTGTATTACCAGCCGCGCGTGGACGCCCTCACCGGCGAGTTGTGCAGCATGGAGGCGCTGGTGCGCTGGAACCATCCGCAGCAGGGCCTGGTGGGGCCGCTGGAATTCATCGCGGTGGCCGAGAGCAGCGGCCTGATCGCGCAATTGGGCGCCTGCGTGATCGACAAGGTTTGCCTGCAGCAGGCGCGCTGGAAGACCCTGGGCCAGGAACTGGTGCCGGTGTCGATCAACGTCTCGGCGCACCAGTTCGGCCGCGGCGACGTCGACCGCGTGCTGGCGGTGGCGCTGGCGCGCTACGGCATCGAGCCGCGCCTGATCGAGGTCGAGATCACCGAATCGGCCATGATGGGCGAGCAGGGCGGGGCGCTGGCGCAACTGGCGGCGATCCGCGCCCACGGCGTGCGCCTGCTGGTCGACGATTTCGGCACCGGCTACTCGTCGCTGTCGCAGCTGCAAAAATTCGCCATGGACGGTTTGAAGATCGACCGCGCCTTCACCCTGGAGCTGGGCAAGTCGAAGCAGGGCGAGGTGTTCATCCGCGCCATCGTGTCGATGGCGCACGCGCTCGGCATGGGCGTGGTGGCCGAAGGCGTGGAAACCCAGCAGCAATTGGAGATCTTGCGCGCGCTGCAATGCAACGAGGTCCAGGGCTACCTGATTTCCAGGCCGGTGGCGGCCGACGCGATGCTGGAATTAATGCAAAAACGGTTCTTGATAGAATCTTTGTTGCCGCTAGGCACGTCTTATCGAGCGGTTGCAGAAGCGTAATTCTACATCTTGGTAAAAAGAACGAGCGCTCGCTCGTTTCTTGGGAATGTTGTATGCTTGAGCCTTCCAGGGTCCCAATGTGTTCCGCGTACGAATTCACTGCGGTTCTGGCCATTGAAATGACCGGCGTATTTAAGCCACTACAACAAAGAGAGACTCATTTTGAAATACAAGTACCTGCCATTGATTATTGCCAGCGCGCTGGGCGCGATGTCCGCCACCGCCCACGCCTCCGGTTACCGTTTCGGTTCGCAAAGCGTGGCCAGCCAAGGCACGGCCGACGCCAACGCCGCCGAAGCCAACGACGCCTCGACCGTGTTTTACAACCCCGCCGGTCTGAGCCGCCTGGAAGGTAGCCAGTTCTCCGGCGGCGCCACCGTCGTCGTGCCGCACTCGACCTTTACCGATACCGGTTCGAACCGCTTCAACGTACCCGCCGTCAACTACACCGGCGCTTCCACCGGCGGCACCGCCGCCAAGGATTACACGCCCGAGGTGGTGGTGGCGCCGTCGATCTACGCCAGCAAGAAGATCAACGAGCAATGGTCGGTCGGCGCCGGCCTGTTCGTGCCTTACGGCGCCAAGCTGGACTACGGCAACACCTGGACCGGCCGCTACGCGCTGACCAGCATCAAACTCGAATCGATCGCGCTGAACCCGTCGCTTGCCTTCAAGCTCGACCAGCACCATTCGTTCGGCTTCGGCGTGAGCGCCGAATACATGAAGGCAGAACTGGCCCAGGCCGTCGACGTGCCGGGCGGCGTGCGCTTCCTCGGCCAATTCGCGCCGGCCGGCTCGGCGGCGTTCCTGCGCGGCATCGCCCAGCGCGAAGGCTTGGCCGCGGCCGGCGCCGCCGGTCTGGCGCTGCGCAACGCCGGCGACGGCCACGCCTCGATGGACGGTGACGACTGGGGCTTCGGCTACAACCTCGGCTACCTGTACCAGGCGAACCAGTCGACCCGCTTCGGCGTGGCGTACCGCTCGTCGGTCAAACACAAGCTGACCGGCAAAACCATTTGGGATTTCTCCAACGCTAGCAACAACGCCGCGGTCAACCAATTCCTGTCGGCCAATTCGGGCAAGGTCAACTCCGAAGCGCTGGTTGAATTGCGCACGCCGGAAACGCTGTCGGTCAACGTGTTCCACCAGATCGACGCGCAATGGGCCGCCATGGCGGACCTGACCTGGACCCGCAATTCGCGCCTGCAGAACCTCGACATCCAGTTTCCGCCGACCGCCCAGGGCGCCGAGCGCATCCGCCAGGAATGGAACGACACCTACCGGCTTGCGCTGGGCGGCAACTACCGCTACAGCGACAAGCTGCTGCTGCGCGGCGGTTTCGCCTACGACCAGGCGCCGACCCGCAGCCCGGAGCTGACCCACCCGGCGCTGCCGGACAGCGACCGCTACCAATTCTCGCTGGGCGCTAACTGGAAGTTGAGCGCCAACTCCTCGATCGACGCGGCCTACAGCTTCCTGCAGTTCAAGGATGCCAACATGAACTACACCAACGCCTGCTCGCCGATCAACCCTGCTTGCACCGGCAACGGTGAAACCACCCGCGGCCAATACCAGACCCGTCTGCAATTGCTTGGCGTGGCTTACAACTACAAGTTTTAAGCCGCTGCAACGCCGGCAACGCGCCGGCGTTTGACCAGGCGGGCCGGCCGGACTGAACTCCGCCGGCCCAATGAAAAGGACACCCCTCGGGGTGTCCTTTTTACTTGTGCCGCCGCTAACCTGGTGGGCCAACAACGCTAAAAATCAAGCCCCGGCTGTTTGTCTACAACGCGTCGGAAAACCACTGCAATATCTCGCGCACGCGCGCGTCCGGCATCGCCAGCAGGTTGTCGCCGACGTACCATTCAATCACGCTGTGCTCCGGCAGTGCGGCGTTGGCCGCGCGGCCGAACAGCCAGACGCCGTGGCGCTCGGCGATCTGGTTGCGCACCAGCGTGGCGCGCTCGCGGCTGACCGGCAGGTGCAGGTGCAACATATTCGCCTGCGGCCGCGCCGGGTTCGGCCGCAGCCGCGGGTAGTCGCGCAACGCCTCGTAAAACCATTCGGTGCGGCGGAAATAGGCCGGCATCGCCGCCAGGCGGGCGTCGAATTGCATCGCCGCGGCCGCCACGTACGGCGTGCGGTGCAGCACGTTGCCGCCCTGGCGGCGGAACCACTCGGCCGCCAGCGCGACGAACTCCTCGCCGCCGGCCAGCATCGCGCCACCCATCCCGCCTATGCCCTTGTACAGCGACACGTAGACCGAATCGAAACCGGCGGCGATGGCGTCGAGCGGTTGCGCAAAGCCGGCCGCCGCCTCCCACAGGCGCGCGCCGTCCATGTGCAGGTGGATGCCGCGCTCGCGGCAGTGGCGCTTGATATCGCCCAGCTCTTCCCAGCTGGGGCACTGGCCGCCGATTTCGCGCATCGGCAATTCCAGGGCTACGGCGCCGAGCCGGTCGGGAATGGCGCGCAGCTCGCCGGCCGTCCAGGGCCGGTGCGGGTCGCCCGTTTGCAGCGCCTGGAAATGGTCGAGCAATTGGTGGTTGCCGCGCTCGTGGCGCAGGATGTGCGCGGTCGGGTGCAGGGCCACCAGGCGGCTGCCGCGTTGCTGGCAGGCCAGGCGCAGCGCCGTCACCTGCGCCATGGTGCCGCTGACGCAAAACACCGCCGCCGGCAGGCCCAACAGCTCGGCCACCTTGGCCTCGAACGCCTGGATCAGCGCGCCGTCGCCGTAGTTGTCGTGCTCGACCTGGTTGGCCTCGCACCAGGCGGCCATGGCGGCGAAGCTGGCGGCGGGCGTCGGCACGCGGTGGCCCGCCAGCACGGTGTGGCAGCGTTGGCGCAGTTCGGCCTCGGTCATGCGCTGCTCCTCGATCGATTTACAGGGTGGCGCTGGCCAGTTTCGCGCCGAAGCCGATGAACATCGTGCCGACGCCGCCGGACATGCCGGCCGACAGGCGGCGCCGGCGCCGGAACGCCGCCGACAGGCGCACGCCGATGAAGATGATGGCGGTCAGGTAGGCGAAGCTGATGATTTCGCAGACGATGCCGAGCAGGCCGAACGACAGCAAGGGCTTGCCGAATTGCGGGTCGACGAACTGGATGAAGAAGGAGATGAAGAACAGGATCGCCTTCGGGTTCATCAGGCTGATCACCAGCGCCTTGCGGAAGGGGTTGCTGGCGCGCGGCAGCGGCGCCTCGCTCGATGCGAGCGCCGGTCCGGCGCGCAGCGCGCGCCAGCAGCCCAGCAGCATTTGCAAGCCTATCCAGCACAGGTAGGCGGCGCCGACGTACTTGACCAGGTGGAACAGGGTGGGGCTCGCTTTGAGCAGCGAGGCCACGCCGCAGGCCGACAGCACCATCAGCACAAAGTCGCCGGCGAAGACGCCGCAGGCGCCGCGATAGCCCTCGCGCACGCCGCGTTGCGCCGCCACGCTGAGCACATACATCGAATTCGGACCCGGCAGCAGGACGATAAAAATGGTACCGAATAGGTGACTATTCAGCCTGAGCGTACAGCGTAGAAAGTTGTTGTAAACGAATCGTGGATAACGCATCATGCGTGCATGCCACCAAAACCGCCCCGCC
>NZ_JBJXIB010000146.1:0-14488 GCF_046115965.1 Janthinobacterium sp. CG_23.3
ACGCAAGCAAGGCCATGGCATGCTTGAGGTTCTGCTCCGGGCCTTCAACGGTAATCCTATCCCGCTTGCCGCATAGCGGCTGAACAGTCACCAAATGCATTAATTTCAATTTGAAAATTTTTCCTTTCCCCATGTTATGGGCAAAAGGCGCCGCCTCATGCAACCCGACCCGGAGCGGATTTGACATATCTCATGCTTCATTCAATCACCAGCAAGTCCGCGCCGGCGCGTTCAATGTTCCCGGCAGGAAAATCAAAGATATCCCAGTTGAAACTGCGGCCATCTGCGCTGGGTCAGTAAAACGCCGGGTATCGTCGCGCCGCGCAACGGCCGCCGCCGGTGCTAACATGGCCGCACGGGCGGCGGCGGGGGCCGCGCCCGCTCAATGGAGGGATGGGCATGGACAACGCTGGCGACACGGGGGGGCGGATCGACAGCCTGGTCGAATTGCGCGAGCTGATCCGCGGCTTTGTCGCCGAACGCGACTGGGACCAGTTCCACACGCCGAAAAACCTGGCGATGGCGCTCTCGGTCGAGGTGGCGGAACTGGTCGAGCACTACCAATGGCTGCCGAGCGGCGCCGACGCCGAGCTCGACGACAAAAAGCGCGCCGGGATACGCCATGAAATGGCCGACATCCTGGTCTACCTGATACGCCTGGCCGACAAGAGCGGCGTCGACCTGCGCGCCGCCGTGCTGGAGAAAATGCAGTTGAACCGGGAGAAATACCCGGCCGAGCGGGTCCGCGGCGACGCCCGCAAGTATTCGGAGTACTGAGGCGCCGGTTGCGCGACAAAAAAGCCGCGGTGCTCGCCTTGGCGCGCGGGGCCTGGCCCCAGGGTTACGCCGTTGGTTTTGAAGCGCAACGCGCTGCTCTAGGCCAACGTTGTCGGATTACGCCCAACGGGCTAACCCGACCTACGAAATCACGCATACGTTGACCGAAAAAAAGGGACCGCCTTGGCGGTCCCTTCTTGTTTATCCCATCCCGCCAAGCGGTTTAGCCCGGCTTGAAGGTCTTGCGCGGCGCTTTCTTGTCAAACGAGCGCGGCGCGAAGTCGCTTTTCGGCTTGAACGCCTTCTTCGGCGCCGACATCGGCGCCGAGCTGCCGTCGTCGAGGCTGATGTCCAACTTCTTGCCGGCAACCCATACCGACTTCAAGTGGTCGAGCACGTCCGGCGGCATGCCTTCCGGCATTTCCAGCACGCTGTGGTCGTCGAAGATGTCGATGCGGCCGATGTGCTTCGCTTCCAACTGCGCCTCGTTGGCGATGGCGCCGACGATGTTGCTCGGCGTCACGGCGTGGTTGCGGCCCACTTCGATGCGGTAGGCGATCATGCCCGGCTTGCCTTTGGACTCCTTCTTGGCGCGCGCTGGCGCGGCCTCGGCGGCGGCCGGCGCTTCCCTGCGCGCGGGGGCCTCGTCGAACGACTTGGCCGGCGCGGCGCGCTTCGGCGCCTCGTCGAAGGCCTTGGCCGGACGCGGCTTCGGCGCGGCGGCCGGCGCCGGGTTCGGCGCCTCGCCGTCGCGGCTGATGCGCAACTGTTGGCCGGCAACCCACACGCCTTTCAACTGGTCCAGCAATTCGTTGGGGATCGTGTCCGGCAAGTCCAGCACGCTGTAGTCGTCGTAGATTTCAATACGTCCGATATGCTTCGAATCGAGGCCGGCTTCGTTGGCGATGGCGCCGACGATGTTGCCCGGCTTGACGCCGTGGGCGTGGCCCACTTCGATGCGGAAGGTTTGCATGCCGGCGTCGGCCGGACGCACGACGCGTTCCTTTTTCGGGAAGGCCGGACGCTCGGCGCGCTCGTTGCGCTCGAAACGCTCGTTGCGCTCGGGACGGTCGAAGCGCTCCTGGCGCGCCGGCCGGTCGTCGGCCCACGAGGCCGCCGCGGTTTGGGCTTTCTTGTCGAGCAACAAAGGCGTGTTGCCGCGGGCCATTTTCGCCAGCGCGGCGGCGATTTCGATCGCCGGGATGTTCTGTTCGCGTTCGAAATCCTCGATCAGCGACTGGAACTGCTCCAGCTCGCCCAGCGCCAGCGTTTCGGTGATCTGTTCCTTGAACTTGGCGATGCGCACGTCGTTGACGGCCTGTATCGTCGGCAGTTCCAGCATGCCGATCGGCTGGCGGGTCGAACGTTCGATGGCCTTCAGCAGGTTTTTCTCGCGCGGCGTGATAAACAAAATCGCCTCGCCGCTGCGGCCGGCGCGGCCGGTGCGGCCGATGCGGTGGGTATAGCTTTCCGGATCGTGCGGCACGTCGTAGTTGACCACGTGGCTGATGCGCTCGACGTCCAGGCCGCGGGCGGCGACGTCGGTGGCCACCAGGATGTCGATCTTGCCATCCTTCAATTGCTGGATGGTGCGCTCGCGCTGGGCTTGCTGGATGTCGCCGTTGATGGCGGCGGCCGAGAAGCCGCGCGCCTGCAACTTACCGGCCAGTTCCTCGGTGCCCAGCTTGGTGCGGGCGAAAATGATCATGCCGTCGAAGGTTTCCGCTTCCAGGATGCGGGTCAGCGCGTCGAGCTTGTGCATGCCCGACACCAGCCAGTAGCGCTGGCGGATGTTGTCGGCGGTGCCGGTCTTGGCGGCAACCGTCACTTCGGCCGGATTTTGCAGGTAGGTGGTGGCGATGCGTTTGATCACCGACGGCATGGTGGCCGAGAACAGCGCGGTCTGGCGGGTGTCCGGCGTTTCTTGCAGGATGCGCTCAACGTCGTCGATAAAGCCCATGCGCAACATCTCGTCGGCCTCGTCCAGCACCAGCGTCTTCAACTTCGACAGGTCGAGCGAGCCTTTGTCGAGGTGGTCGATGACGCGGCCGGGGGTGCCGACGACGACGTGCACGCCGCGGCGCAGCGCCGACAGTTGCGGGCCGTAGCTTTGGCCGCCGTAGATCGGCAGCACGTGGAAGCCGGGAATATGCTGGGCATACACCTGGAACGCCTCGGCCACCTGGATCGCCAGTTCGCGCGTCGGCGCCAGCACCAGCGCCTGCGGCGTGGTTTGCTTGAGGTCGATGCGCGACAGGATAGGCAGCGCGAACGCGGCGGTTTTGCCGGTGCCGGTTTGCGCCTGGCCCAATACGTCGCGGTTAGCCAGCAACAAAGGAATGGTTGCCGCCTGGATAGGCGACGGTGCTTCGTAGCCGACGTCTTTCAGCGCGCGCACGAGCGCGTCGCTGAGATTGAGGTCGGAAAATAGGGAAATAGGTGTGTCGGACATGAATTCACTCACAAGTTCGCTCGAATCGCCCAATGCGAAAGAATGCTGTATACAGTTTACTCTGTACTGGCGCGGCCCGGGCGGAACCGGACCAGAGATTGCCAACTTTTACGCGTAAAAGACAGAAAAATCGGGGAATCGACGGCCAAATCGCCAAATACTGAACTATTCGTCACTGTTTCCAGCGTCCCCGGCCGCTTGCCGTCAAATGCCCATCAGCCGCCGCAAATCGACGAAGGCGCTCTCGTACAAATGCTGGAACACGTCGACCATGGCCTCCTCGACGCCCTCGACGGCGTCGAACTGGCTCGACCATTCGACGCTGCACTCGGCGGCGCCGTCGTCGCCGAGCACCCTCAAGGTCGAGTGGTAATTGCTCACCGGAATAGGGCCGGAGACGATGCTGTAGCTGTACTCGCGCTGCGCCTCGCTAAAGCTCTGCAGGCGCTCGGCGATGACGGCGCCGTCGGTGGTCTTCAGGCGGCGCACGCGTCCGCCCTGCTCCGGCAGGCTGCTTTTGATCGAGCTGGACCACTCGGCCAGCGCGTGGAAGCCGCCGATGAACTCCCACACGCGCGCGGCCGGTGCCGCCAATGTCACAGAAACGCTTACTTTGGCCATCTTTATTCCCACATATTATTGTTCAAGCGGGCGCCAGGGTCGTGCTGTTGTAGCCTGCTGGCGCCCATCCGGGCAGGACATTACCATAAACACCCCAGCCCTGCCCGGCCCGGCCCGGCGGGCCGGCTACAGGTTCTCGGCCAGGTCCATTCGGAGGTAACGCTCATGGTCGGGTTCCGGTGATGGTGAAGACCATGCCTTGCGCGACGGCTTTAATACAGCTCGCGCAGATAAATGATCGGCCCGGCCTTGTAGAGGCCGAACGTGGCCTGCGCCGGGGCGCTCGGCAGGTATAGACTGCTCGGATTGCCCGGCGACAGGAAATTGATGATCGCACTGCCATTGTTGCCGGCGCCGGGGGCCGCCAAGCGCACCCTGGCCTCGCCGCCGGTGAAGGGCTGCTGGCCGGCCGGGCCGGCCAGCAGCACCGCCTTGCACTTGCTGGCCGCGGCCGCGTTGTACAGGTTCTTCGTGCAGGCGCTCAGACTCAGCGCGCTCGGCGTCAAGGCGCTGCTGTCGGCAAGGTTGGTGATCCAGGCGCCGGCGGCGTTGCGCAGTTGCGCGCGCACCGTGATCGTCATCGGCAACAACTCGGAACCGTAATTGTTCGGGATCAGCATGCGCCCGCTGACGACGGTCAGGCCGGCCTCGGCGCTGTCGCTGGCGACGGCGCGCAGCGAGCTGGCGCGGTCGCTGTCGATGGCGCGGAAAAACACCTTGCTGGGCAGCGCGGTGATGGCCGGGTAGACATAGGTCTGGGTCGCCCGCGCCTGGCCCAGCACGAACAACGACGACGCCATTGGCGCCCCGGCGCCGGCCGCGTAACGCGGGTCGCCGGCGGCGTTCTGGTTGGTGCCGCCGTTGGCCAGCCAGCCCGTCAACAGAACTTGCTTGGCCAGGTTGGTGCCGGCGGGGTTGGCGGGGCTGGCGGGGCCGGAATAGTTCCGCGTAACGATACCGTCGGCGTTCAAGGCCCGCACCTGCAAGCCGAAGCCCTGGCTGGCGTAGGCGAAGCCGTTGAGCGGAGCGACGCAGTTCAACACCCCGGCAATGCAGGTCATCGGCACGCCCGCGGTCAACGCGCCGGCCGGCAGTACCAGGGTGTCGAAACGGTCGGGAATGAAGCGCCCGACGTTGCCGCTGCCAGTGTCCGCGTTCAGCAGTTTGCCGGCGGCGTCCAGCGTCGGCGCGCCGGCGCTGCCGAGGTAACCGTTGCCGTTGGCGACCTTGGCGCTCAGCTTGATGGCGCCCACTTCGCTCCAGGCCAGATCGCTGACCGTCGCCGTGCCGGCGCCGAAGGACGGCGCCAGGTTGCCGCTCAAGCCGCCGTAGCCGGTAGCCGGCGCCGGCAGCCCCTCCGTTGCCGCCAGGCTCACCGTTTGCCTGGGCGTCTCCGCGCCAAAGTTGCCGGTGGTGGCGCCGTTGACGTTGCGCGCCGTGATCGTCGCGGAAAACGCCTTGCCGGCTGTGGTGAACACGGCGCCGGCGACGCTGGGGCTGGCGGCGCTCTGCGCGTCGACTGCGGGCGTGGCGCCGTCCCAGACCTTGTCGAATGTGAGCGTCGCCGGGGCCACCACGAAGGCGGCCGAGCCGCGCATCAGCAGCCCGGCGTCGCCGCCCGCGGCGCTGCCGCTGTAGACGGCGTTGACGCTGATGCGGCCAACGTCGGCGTACTTCCAGCCGGCGCTGGCCACGCCGCCGGCGTCGAAATGCAGCGGCGCCGCGACGCTGCCGGCGCCGCAGGCGATGGCCGTGCCGGCGAGCAATGCCTTGACGCCGCTGGTGGCGGGGTTGTCGTACACGCAGCTGAGGTTGACGACCTTGTCGGCATTGGCGAACATCGGCACGCAAGCCTGGCGGTCGCCGGACGCTTGCACCGCGCTGACCGAGATGCCGACCATGCTGTCGGCCCGGTGGTGGGGGATGCCGAGCACCAGGGCGGCGTCCGAGAATTCCATTATGGATTGTTTGGCGGGGTCGGAGGTGGCGGCGTTGACGCAGGTGGCCGGGTTCGACAGCGCCGCCGGGTTCGACTGCGCCGCCAGCGTGGCCGCGCCGCTGGTGAGCCGGCGCACCGTGGCGGCGCCGCTGACGCCGCTGGCGTCGAGCGTGACGGCCTGCCCGCCCGGCGTCAGCGTCACGCTCGGCTTGCCGCTGTAGTGCGGCGCGCCGCAGGCGGCGTTGGCGCAGGCCGTCAGCGTTACCGAACGCGCCTGGCAGGTCAGCGCCGTGCCGGGGTGCGTGATGAGGATGTGGTGCGGCCCGGCCGGCGCCGGCGCGGCGCAGCTCGGCCCCCTCGGCGTGCTGGAGGCGTCGTAGCCGCTGTCGTTGGTGACGCAGTTGCACGGCGCGTCGACGGTGCCGCCGTTGCAGGTGATGGTCTTGGCCACCCGCCCGTGCCTGCCCAGCGTGATTGCGTCCACCGTGGCGTTGCCGCCGATATAGGCGCCCGCCGGTTCCAGCGTGACCCTGCCGGCCACAACGTCGCCCGAAATCGCGTCGCCCGAGCCGAGCGTGAGCGACGTCGACGCCGTGACGTTGCCGTTGACCACGACGCCGGAGGGGTGGACGTCGACGACGGGCGACACCAGGTTGCCGTTGACGGTGTTGTTGGCACCGACGCTCAGCTTGGTCGAGGCCGTCAGGTTGCCGTTCACCGTGCTGTTGGCGGCGTTGATGTCGATCGTCGCCGCCGTCACCGCGCCCCGCAGCGCGCTGCCCGAGGCCAGCGTGAACGCGCCGCGGGCGCTGACGTTGCCGCTCAGCGAAGACTGCGCCCCGGTGCTCACGTCGGCGCCCGAGATGGCGCCGACCACGGTCGCGTGCGAGGCGATGTCGACGTTGCCGACGGCGCTCAGGCTACCGGTCACCTTGGTCGCCGAGCCGCTGCCGATCTTGATCGTCGTGGCGGCGATATTGGCGACGATGCTCTGCGCCTGCGCGCCCATGCTGAAGGTGCCGCCCCGGGCGGTCAGCGTGCCGCCGCTAATTTGCAGGTTGTCGGTTTTAACGCCGCCGATGTCGAGGTTGCCGTTCACCGTCAGCGCGGCGCTGCCGCTCATGACCAGGCCCTGGTGGAAGCCGAAGTCGAAGGAGCCGGCCGCCACCGTCACCGCGTAGCCGCCGGCGATGGTCACGACGTCGTTCTGGCCGCCCAGCGCCAGCGTGGCGCAGGTGTAGGCATTGCCCGCCAGCGTGCACGAGGCCACCGGGGCGCCGTTGAAAGAGAGGTTGCCGGCCCGCGTAGGCACGGCCAGGCCGAGCAGCGCCAAGCCGGCCAAAAAAAATATAGCACGGGCAATGTTCATGTCCGATTATAGGGCTGTTTCGACGCCGCGCGCAGCGCCGCCGCCGCCGCCGGCAATAAATGCCACCCGACAATACTATGCCGCTTGCCGGGGCAGCCAATACATTCCTGACAATAACATTATCCGTACGCCAATTCAGCCGCGCGCGGCCTGTCAAACGAACGTGAGCGGCGCCGCGGGAACCGTTAAAATCGCATCCTCACACTGCAGGAGTCAAGATGAACTGGTCGGAAATTGGCGATACGCTGTGCCCCATCGCGCGCTGCCTGGCGGTGGTCGGCGATCGCTGGACCATGCTGATCATGCGCGAACTGTTCTTTGGCAACCAGCGTTTCGACGGCCTGCAAGCCCAGACCGGCATGTCGCCGCACCTGTTGTCGACGCGCCTGAAGCGGCTCGAGGGCGACGGCGTCCTGGCGCGCGAGGTCTACCACGCCAAGCCGCGGCGCTACCAATATTGCCTGACCGCCAAGGGCGAGGACCTGTTCCCCATCGTGCTGACGCTGGCCGGCTGGGGCGACAAATGGGGCGAACTCGATCCGGCGCTAGCGGCCCTCAACGTGGTGCACCGGCACTGCGGCAAGCGGCTCGAGATCGCGCTGGCCTGTAGCGATTGCGGCGAGCAATTCGACGGCGCCGACCTGGACATGACCTTCGGCGTCGCCTACGACGCCGAGCGCGCCGGGCGCGCCGCCAACTTCCAGGCCAACAAGGTGCGCGACTAGGCCAAGCGGGTGCTGCCAACCCAAGCCGGCCGCGCTGAACTAGGCTACGCCGCATAGGTCTACTCCTAGGCGAACCGCCGTTCGCCATCGTCCCGCGGAGCCTGCCATGTCCAACCCGAACCCCGCCGTTTTTGCCCCCGCCGCCCGCGCCGCCATGGCCCGGCTGGTCCGGCGCTTGCCGCACCTGCTGCCGTTCGCCGTGCTGCTGCCGGCGCTGACCGCCTGCGGCGGCGGTGGCGGTGGCGGTGGCTACCTGTATTCCGACTATTGCGGCGGCTCGCTGAGAAGCTTGGTGTACCGCAACGGCGAGGTGAGCGACTGGCCGGTCGCCGACATCGGCAACGTCGTCTGGTTCGGGCAGGACGGCCAAAACGAACTTTATACGTTGAGCGCGGCCGGCACCGTCTACCGCATCGTGCGGGGCCGTGAGCGGGGAAGGGGGCCAGGCCGGGCATTTTTCCCGGCGCCGCCGAAAGCGAGGCGCTAGAATTGCGTGTTACGCGTACGCATCGCGCCGCGCGCCGCCCACGCTCACGAGGACAACATGGCCCGTTTACAACTTGAATTTCCCGAAGATCAATATTGTTATTCGTCGCAACTGACGGTGCGGGTGACCGACATCAACGGCGCCAACCACCTCGGCAACGATTCGATGATTTCAATGATATCGGAGGCGCGCGCGCGTTTCCTGTTTGAATTGGGCGTGCGCGAAACCGAGAACGACGGCACCGGCATCATCGTCACCGACCTGGCCACCACCTACAAGGCGGAGGCGCACGCGCGCGACCAGTTGCTGTTCGAGGTGGGCGTGATGGACTTTAACAAATACGGCGGCGACATTACCTTCCGCGTCAGCCGTCCGCGCGACCAGGCCTTGATCGCGATGGCCAAGTCGGGCTTCGTGTTTTTCAACTACAAGACCAGCCAGGTGGTGCCGATGCCGGACGAGTTCCGCGCCAAGTTCCCGCAGGTGAACTGGATGGACTGAGGCGCCGCGCGCGGCGGCGGCAGCGCTAGCCGCGCGGCGCGGCCTTGAACTGCTTGGCGAACCAGTCGTCGATCATGCGCTTTTCATAGCGCAAGCGGTCGCCCGACGCATAGCGGTTGAGCTTGTCCATATACGCCATGTCGGACAACTTCGCCTCGCCGCTGTCCAGTACCTGACCGTTCGACTCCAGCGTATAACGCAAGCTGATGCGCGGCCAATCGGCGCCGCCGCGCAACACCCGGATCTCGTCGGCGGTCCGGCCGGTCCGCTCTTCCCGGCCCGCCAAGTCGATGTCGCGGACCTCGACGTTCAGGTTCTGGCCGGCCGGCAAGCGCTTGCCCAGAATAAGGAAATGCGCGCTCAACTCCTTGAGAATCCGCTCGCGCTCCGCTATCGAGAACGGCAGGTCGGAAAATTTTTCCGGCTGGGTGTAGCTGACGCTCACGGCCGCCCAAGCGCCGCCGCTGAGCGCCAGCGCGCACGCCGCCAGCATGGTTCGAGAAAATACGCGCATGATCTGTCCTTTCAAATGGAAGCGGCGGCACAGGCCAACGCCGACCGTCAAGCGACTATAGGCCTTTCCCCGTCCCTTGGCAGCATAAGCAATATTTTGTTACGTCTGTCGCCTCCTGGCATCTGATCGGCAAGCAAAATATTTTTCCCAAAAGTTACAAACATTAACAAAAACAAAGTATTGTTTCGTATGCACGGATATTTACTATTAAACACGACAAAATACGGCCACCGCTGGTTATTTATTGCAATTCGGCAGTTTTTTTTCGTCAGCCGGCCCGCGCCCCGCGTGTTGCCCTGATGCCTCACGCAGGTTGTATTGCTTGTTGTTAATAGTTTGATGTCAGTCTACAATCGATTACATGCGCCCTGAACCCGCGCAGCGCCGCTGCGGCTTCGCCGGGTAAACACCGCGCCGGCCGCGTCGTTAGCATTGCGTTAGTTGTGCCTTTTTGCGGAACTCGCCCTATGTCCTTTTTGTCTTCAGCAACGCCCAAGTTAGCTCCGTGGAAAATTTTGCTGGTCGATGATGAACCCGACATCCATGACATCACCAAGCTCACCCTCACCCGCTTCCGCCTGGACGGGCGCAGCCTGAGTTTTGTACACGCCTATAGCGGCGCCGAGGCCAAGGAAGTGTTGGCGCGCGAGAGCGACATCGCGCTGGTGTTCCTCGACGTCGTCATGGAAAAAGAGGACAGCGGCCTGGAAGTGGCGCGCTGGATGCGCGAGGAACTGGACAACCAGTTCACCCGCATCGTGCTGCGCACCGGCCAGCCGGGCCAGGCGCCGGAGGAGCGCGTGATCGTCAACTACGACATCAACGACTACAAGGAAAAGACCGAACTCGACCGCACCAAGCTGTTCACCACCACCTTCGCCGCGCTGCGCGCCTACCGCGACATCATGAAGGTCGAGGAAGCCCGCCTGGCCCAGCTCAACTACCGCGAGGGCCTGGAACGGGTGATCGCCGCGTCGGCCCACATCTTCCAGCAACGCAACCTGCGCGACTTCGCCAGCGGCCTGCTGCAGCAAGTGGTGGCCCTGCTGCGCCTGGAGACGAGCATGCTGCTACGCCTGCGCGGCGCCAGCGCCATCAGCGGCGAGCAAGACTACGAGGTGCTGGCGCGCATCGGCGAGCCCGAGGACGGCGCCATGTTGAGCCCGGAGCTGCTGGCGCAACTCGACGACGCCAAGAGCAACAAGATTTCGCGCCTGCACGGCGACACCTACGTCGGCTACTTCCCCAACAGCAGCGGCAAGGCCTCGCTGCTGGTCTTGAAGGGCGTCGAGGAAATCTCCGAAATCGACGCCAAGCTGCTGGAAGTGTTTTGTTCCGGCGTCGCGATCGCCTTCGACAACATCCTGCTGACCCAGGAAATCACCGACACCCAGGCCGAATTGATTTTGCGCCTGGGCGACGTCGTCGAATCGCGCTCGAACGAGGCCGGCAACCACGTGCGGCGCATGTCCGAGGTCTGCCACTTGCTGGCGCAGGCGTCCGGCATGCCGGAGGAAGAGACGATGGTGCTGCGCCACGCCGCGCCGATGCACGACATCGGCAAGATCGCCACGCCCGACGCGGTGCTGCTCAAGCCGGGCAAGCTCGACGCGGCGGAATGGGAAATCATGAAGCAGCACCCGGCGGTCGGCCTGTCGATCCTGGACGGCTCGCAGCGGCCGATCTTGAAGGCGGCGGCCGTGATCGCCCACCAGCACCACGAAAAATTCGACGGCAGCGGCTACCCGCAGGGCCTGGCCGGCTATGCCATCCACCTGTACGCGCGCATTGTCGCGGTGGCCGACGTGTTCGACGCGCTGATGCACAAGCGCTGCTACAAGGACGCCTGGCCGGTCAGCGAGGTCGTCGACCACCTGCGCGAAGTGAGCGGCCACCACCTCGACCCGGTCTACGTCGAGCTGCTGATCCAGAACATCGACAAGGCGCTGGCGATCAACGAGCGCTTCCCCGACTGAGCCGGTAGCGCCGCGCCGCTAAGTCCAGGGTTTTCGTGGGTCGGGTTAGCCGGCACGGCGTAACCCGACTGGCGTCGGATTACGCCTCCCGCCAACGCCTTGGGGCCTGCGTTTTTCTAGCGGCGCGAACGCGGGAAGCGCAGCTGGTATTGCAGCCCGCGGCCCGGCGCGCTGTCGGCCTTGACGCTGCCGCCCAGCGCGCCCGTCACCAGGTTGTACAGGATGTGCGCGCCCAGGCCGCTGCCGCCGGAGCCGCGCTTGGTGGTAAAGAAGGGGTCGAACAACTGGCCCAGCGTGGCCGCGTCCATGCCGGCGCCGTCGTCGCCGTAGTCGAGCCGCACGCAGTCGCCGTCGTAGCGCGCGGCGATGCGGATGGTCCCGGGCATGTCCTGCGGGAAGCCGTGCACCAGCGAGTTGACCACCATATTGGTGACGATCTGCGACACCGCGCCGGGGAAGCTGTCGAGCTCCATATCCGCCGGGCAGTCGACCACGACCTCGATCGGCTTGCCCTTTAACTTAGGTTGCAGCGACAACAGCACCTCGCCCAGGTAATTGTTCAGGTTGAAATGGCGGATATTGTCCGACGACTGGTCCACCGC
Source organism: Janthinobacterium sp. CG_23.3 (assembly GCF_046115965.1). Taxonomy (NCBI): domain Bacteria; kingdom Pseudomonadati; phylum Pseudomonadota; class Betaproteobacteria; order Burkholderiales; family Oxalobacteraceae; genus Janthinobacterium; species Janthinobacterium sp. CG_23.3. Next base: position 11,964 of record NZ_JBJXIB010000146.1, read on the forward strand.
CACCTGCTTGAAGCTGCGCACCAGCGCCGCCGCGCGCTGCGTGTTGGTGGTCATGATGCGCAGCGTCTGGTCGATGATGTCGAAGAACTGGTTCAGGCCGTCCTCGTTCAACTCGCCCGCCGCCATCTCCTCCCGGGTCAGCTTCAACTCCTGCACCAGGTGGCTGGTGGCCGTCACGCAAATGCCCAGCGGCGTATTGATCTCGTGCGCCACGCCGGCCACCAGGCGGCCCAGCGAGGCCAGCTTTTCCTGCCGCACCAGCTCCGACTGCGCCTCGCGCAGCGCCGTCAGCGCGTCGTTCAGCGCCGCGTTCTGCTCCTCCAGCGTGTCCTTGGCGCGGCGTATCGCGCGCTCCGCCTGCATGCGCGCGATCGCCACCGCCACGTGGCTGGCCATGAACGCCAGGATGTCCAGGTCGGCCTGGCTGTAAAGCACCGACTGGTCGTAGCTTTGCACGATGATCACGCCGTAGGCTTGCTCGCCCAGCAGCATCGGCGCGCCCATCCAGCTGGCGATGTTGACGTCGCCCAGCGGCTCGTCGATCTGGCCGCCGGCCGCCAGCGCCGCGTAGGCGCCGGCGTCGAGCAGGCAGGCTTGCTTGCGCTCGAGTACATAGGAACTCATGCCGATGCCGTAGCGGAAGCGCTTGACCGGCGCCTGCAGGTCCTTTTCATCGACGAAATACGGAATGCTGATGTCCTTGCCCTCCGGGTGGTACAGCGCGATCAGGAAGTTTTTCGCGCTCACCAGGCCGCTGATGATACGGTGCAGCTGCACGTACATCTTATCGGCGTCCCAGGCCGACGCCGACAGGTTGGCGATCTCGTACAGCGCGTGCTGCAGCGCCTCGGCGCGGCGCCGCTCGGCCACCTCGTGCGCCAGCGAGGCGGTGCGCTCCTGCACCGCGCGCTCGAGCCGGTCGACGCTCTGCATGCCCTGCAAGGCGCTGGAAACGTGGCTGGCGATCAGCTCGAACAGCGCCTGGTTTTCCTTGGAAAAGGTGTGCCGCGTGTCGTAGCTCTGGATGACGATGGCGCCCAGCACCTGGTGCTGCCGGTCGAACAGCGGACAACCCATCCAGTGCTCGGCCGGGGTACCGCCGCCCCAACTGGCGCCGTCGATTTCCCTGGCCGACTCCTGCTCGGCCGTCATCACCAGCCGGCGCCGGTTCAACATCACCCAGGCCGTCGGCGACTGCTCCGGCGTGGCCAGCCGGTGGCCGGCGCGCGGGTCCGGCGCCGGGTCGAACTCGTCGACGAAATACGGGAAGCGCACCAGGCCGTCCTCCTGGTCGCTCAGGGCCACGTAAAAATTGGCCGCGTACATGATGCGCCCCAGCGCCGCGTGCACGGCTTGCAGGAATTCGCTGATATCGCTGCAGGTGCTCGACCGTTGCCCGATTTCCAACAACATGCTTTGCACCGCTTCCAGGCGGCTGAGACGGCTTTCCATCGATTCTTCCCTTATTAATTAATTCATATGGGAAATACTAGCAGGACCAGGGAAGTCTGCGCCAGCCCCATCGCATGCGCCGGCCCGCAATCGATTAAAATAGCCCCCTGATGAAAAAATTCTTCCTGATCCTGCTGCTGTTGGTCTTGCCGCTCCAGATGTCCTGGGCCGCGGCGAGCGCCTATTGCCAGCACGAACAGGACCAGAGCGCCCGGCACCTGGGCCACCACGGCCACGAGCACCAGACCAAGTCGGAGCAGACGCCGGCCAAGAAGGACGCCGGCCAGCCGCACAGCGACTGCAACTTCTGCCACGGCATCGGCCAGGCCAGCTTTCCGGTGACGTCCGGCCTGGCCGCGCTGGCTCCCGGTTCGCTGGCCGTCGCGCCCTGCCCCTTCTTCTACGCCTCCCACATCCCGGACGGCCCCAAGCGGCCCGACTGGCGTTCCGTCGCCTAGCCGACGGGACCGCCACCACACCTGCGCTAACGCCATTTTCTAGCGAAACGAGCTGAGGTCTCGTCGAATCCTTCCCTACTATCCGGAGAATTCGATGCACCGATTTTTATTGCCACTGAGCGTGGCGGTATTCGCCATGCCCGCAGCGGCCGCGACGCCAACGCCGCCTGGCGCGCACGACACGTACAGCGCCGCCGCCGGCCCCGCCGGCGAAGCGGCCGCCGCCCTGACCTTGCCGGCCGCGTTGGCCCTGGCCATGCGGGCCAACCCCGACCTGTCCGCCGCCCGGCACGAGGCGGCGGCGCTGGACGGCGCCGCGCAACAGGCGCGCGCGCTGCCCAACCCGCAACTGCAAACCCTGGTCGAAGACAGCCGCCGCGCCACCCGCAGCACGACCGTCCTGCTCAACCAGACGCTGGAACTGGGCGGCCAGCGCGGCGCCCGCATCGACGCGGCGCGCCACGGCCGGGACGGCGCCGCCCACGACCTGGGGGGGGAAAGGGCCGAAACCCACGCCCTCCTCCACGTCGCCCTTGTCTAGGTGCTTGCCGCGCCAGAAGGAATTCGACTGGCCGAAAGAGCCACCACGCTTGGGTGCCACACCGGCGAAACCGC
>NZ_JBJXIB010000147.1:0-14456 GCF_046115965.1 Janthinobacterium sp. CG_23.3
CTTGCTATCTTCCTTCCCCCCCATGGAACGCTTGTCCCCCCAACCTCGGCTCGCTGGGCGCCCCCGCCCCCACCCTCCCCCGTTCCCCCCCTTCTTTCTTCCCCCCCCCCCCCCCCCGCGGCGCGCCTTGTCCAGCGCCGCCGCGCGAACCCGGCGCGCCTGTTGCGGCGTCGTGGCGGGCGCGGTGCGCAGCGGCGCCGCGCGCGGCGCGCCAGAGCGCAATTGCTGCTCGACCAGCACGCGCGTGGCGACGACGGCCGCCATCAGGTAGTAGGGCAGGTCGAAGTAAAGCAGGCTGAGGAAGGCGCCGCCGACGGCGAAGCCGATCATGCTGGCCTGGATCATCACGGCCAGGCCGCCGGCCCAGGCCAGCTCCGCGCGCCCCCTGGCCTGGCGGATGGTCCAGGCCGCCGAGCGCCAGGTCAGCCAGCCCAGCAGCAGGTACAGGCCCAGGCCGACGAAGCCGTGTTCGCCCAGCGCCTGGAAGTAGATGCTGTGGGCGGCGTGCACATCGGCCGGGTTGGGCGCGTAGCGCGAGAACACGGACGCGTGCGAGACTTCGAAGCCGCCGCCGAAGAAGCGGTCGCAGGCCAGGTTGTAAGCCATGCGCCAGGCGTTGAGCCGGCCCAGCGCCGAGCCGTCGGCATGGTAGTCGCCGATAGTGTCCATCCGTTCGGCCCAGCGCTGCGGCATGAAGAGGAAAAACACCGGCGCGCACAGCAGCACCAGGCTGCCGAAGGCGAGCTTCCTGCCGCTCTTGTACCACATGAACAGGCCCATCGCGATGATCGCCACCAGCGCGCCGCGCGAGTACGAGCCCAGCGCAGACAGCGCCGACAGCGCCATCACCGCCAGCAGCGCGGCGCGGGTCCATTTCCGGGTGCTGTTTTGGTACAGGTAATACATCAGCGGCAGCGTAATGATCAGGGCCAGCGCGAAGGCGTTGTTGTCGCCGATGAAGCTGCCCTCCGGCCCCCACACGCGCTCGGTGCCGCCGCCGCGCAGCGTAAACAACCCGCCCTTGACGCCGTAGTAGCCGAGCGAGAACACCAGCACCCAGACCAGGCGCTGGATGTCGCGCCGGCTGCGTATCACCATCAGGATGACACAGGTCATCAGCATGATCTTCATCACCTTGTTCCATTGCACCCAGCTCGACGCCTGCAGCAACGCCATCGGGGTGGTCACGTTCATCCACAGCACGAACGCCAGCAGCGCCAGGCTGACCGGCGTCAGCGGCAGGCTTTTCGGCTCGCGCGAGACCAGCATGCTGAGCATGGTGGCGACGGCGATCAGGAAGGCGAACGGCAATTGGGTGGCGTAGCCCCAGCCCTGGCTGTGCGGGTTCATGACGCTGACCCAGACCCACATCAGGCCGCCGATGGCCGGGCGTTTCAGGATGAAGGGCAGCGAAGCCAGTATCGTCAGGGTGATGAGGAGGTCGCGCATGGCTTCGGTGTCGTGTCCTGGCGAAAGGTTTGATTCCCGTCAACGGTCCGGCGGAGGCGGTCAGTACACTGCGTGGTGATGCCGATGGAACAGTAAGGCAATAGTAAGACAGAGGAGAGGCGCACTTGTTGACCGTTCTCATGGCTAGTTACAATGGCGCGCGCACCCTGCCCAAGGTCTTGCAGGCCTACTGTCGCCTGCTCGCGCCGCCGCAGGGCTGGTCGCTGTTGGTGGTCGACAACGGCAGCGACGACGCCACCGCCGCGCTGCTGGCCGAGTTCAGCGGGCGCCTGCCGCTGCGCTGCGTCTACGAGGGCAGGCGCGGCAAGAACGCGGCGCTGAACACCGCCGTGGCGCTGGCGCTGCGCGAGCCGGCCAACGAGTTGTTCGTGCTCAGCGACGACGACGCCGCGCCGGAGCCGGACTGGCTGCTGCGCCTGGCCGAGTGCGCCGCCAGCCAACCGGGCTACGCGGTCTTTGGCGGCGCCATCGTGCCGGACTGGCAGGCGCCACCGCCGGACTGGCTGCTGCGCCTGGCGCCGCTGGGCCTGACCTTCGGCGTCACCGACCCCGGCCTGGCGGACGGCCCGGTGTTCCCGGGCCTGGTGTGGGGCGCCAACATGGCGCTGCGGCGCACCGTGTTCGACGCCGGCTACCGCTTCGACGAGTCGCTCGGTCCGAACGGCGCGCAGACCGCCTACGCGATGGGCGGCGAAACCCAGTTGACGCGGCGCCTGTTCGGCGCCGGCTACCTGTCCTGGTTTTGCCCGGCGGCGCGGGTCGCCCACTTCATCCGCGCGCACCAGGTCGAGCCGGCCTACGTGCTGCGGCGCGCCTACCTGTTCGGGCGCGGCAAGTGGCGCCAGGACCGCGCCGCCGCCGCGCCCGGCGCCGCCAAGGTGCCGCGCTGGATGCTGCGGCGCCTGGCGCAGGAGCTGGCCGGCGCGCTGCGCGCCCGCCTGGCGGGCGACGCCGGGCAGTTGTTCCTGCGGCGCTGGGAAATCCAGTACCTGCGCGGCTATTTCCACGAGGCCTGGCTGGCGCGCCGCGCGGCGCCGCTGCGGGTGCTGGTGACCAGTTACTCCGGCGAGCTGGGCGGCATGGAGATGCGCATGGGCCAGGAGGCCTGCCTGCTGGCCGAGGCCGGCTACGACAGCGCGCTGGCGGTGCGGCGCTTTCCCGGCTTCGACGGCTGGGCCGCGGCGCTACGGGCGCGCCGCGTCGAGGTCTCGGTGTTCGACCCGCCGCCGGTGTTCGAGCAGTGGCAGTGGCGCCGCCTGAACAAGTGGCGCGCGCGGCTGGGCGCGGCGCGGCGCCTGCGGCGCTACCGGGCCGACCTGGTGCACGTGGCGTTTTGCTGGAACACCTACGGCGCCTCGGCGCTGTGGCTGGCGCACGACTGCGCGCTGCCCTGCGTTATCAGCGTGCACAACGCCTTCCCGCTGGCCGAGTTGAGCGCCTGGCACCGGCCGCTGCTGGCGGCGGCGTTCGGCTCGGTGCGCGGCATTTACGCCGTATCCGAGTCGGCAATGCAGCACTTCCAGGCGCTGTACGGCGCCTATATCGACCCGGCGACGCGGCTGGCGGTGATCCCCAACAGCGTCGACACCGAGCGCTTCGCGCCGTCGCCGGCGTCGCGCGCGGCGGCGCGCGCGGCGCTCGGGCTGGCGCCGGACGCGCTGGTGCTCGGCGCGGTGGCGCGGCTGGCGCCGCAAAAACGGCCGCAGGCGCTGTTGCGGCTGTTCTGCGCGCTGCGCGGCCAATTCCCCGACCTGCATCTGGTGCTAGCCGGCAGCGGCCCGCTGGAGGCGCAGCTGCGCGCCCAGGCCGAGGCGGCCGGCGCCGCCGGGCGCGTCATCTTCACCGGCTTTTGCGACGCCGTCGAGCAACTGATGCCGGCTTTCGACCTGCACCTTCTGCTCAGCCGCAACGAGGGCTTCGGCATCGCCACCATCGAGGCGATGGCGTGCGGCGTGGCGGCGGTGGGCACCGACGTGCCAGGCACAGCCGACATATTGCGGCACAGCCGCGCCGGCCTGCTGGTGCCGCTCGACGACGAGGCCGGCGCCGCCGCCGCCGTGGCCGCGTTGCTGGCCGACCCGGTGCGGCGCGCCGACATGGGCCGGCACGGCAGGGCGGAGGCGCTGGCGAGGTATTCGGACGCGCGGCTGCGGCGCCAGTTGCTCGAGTTTTACCGCGGCCTGGTCTGACGGGGCCGGCCGTGAACGCGACCCGCATCTCCCTGCTGTTTTCCTTCGGCGAAAGATACACCGTGCTGTTGCTGGGCATCGTCGCCAGCATGATCCTGTCGCGCCTGCTCACGCCGGCCGAGATCGGCGTCTATTCGGTCGGCGCGGTGCTGGTCGGGCTGGCGCAGGTGGTGCGCGACTTCGGCGTCGGCCAATACCTCATCCAAGAAAAGGAATTGAGCACCGAGAAGATCCGCGCGGCGCTGGCCGCCAGCGTCGGCGTGGCCTGGCTGCTGGCGGCGCTGGTGCTGGCCGGCGCGCCGGCGCTGGCGCGCTTCTACCACGAGCCGCGCCTGGCGGGCGTGCTGCAACTGCTGTCGATCAATTTCCTCTTGATCCCGTTCAGCGCGCTGACCTTGCCCTTCCTGCGCCGGCAGATGCGCTTCGCCGCGCTGTACGCGATCAACGCCGCCAACGGCGCGGTCAACCTGCTGGTGGCGGTGGGCCTGGCGCTGCTTGGTTGGAGCTACCTGAGCCTGGCTTGGGCGGCGGTGGCCGGCACCGTCGCCGCGCTGCTGGTGAGCCTGTGGGTGCGCCCGCCCGAGCTGCCCTGGCTGCCCGGGCTGAAGGGGGTGGGCGCGGTGCTGTCGTTCGGCGCGCTGACGACCGGCGGCGGCCTGGTCGACGAGGCCGGCGTGGCGGCGCCCGAACTGGTGGTCGGCAAACTGCTGGGCGTCGAGGCGGTGGCCATCTTCAGCAAGGCGCAGGGCTTGCTGGGCGTCTTCAACCAGGCCATCACCAGCGCCATCTCGCCGGTGGTGTTCCCGCTGTTTGCCGCGCGCGCGCGCGACGGCGGCGACGTGCGCGCCGTCTACCTGGCCACCGTCAGCTACGTCACCGCGCTGGCCTGGCCGTTCTTCCTGTTCGTCGGCCTGATGGCGCTGCCGCTGGTGAACGCGCTGTACGGGCCGCAGTGGAACGCCGCCGTCCCCTTGATTCGCATCATGTGTTGCGCCTCGGCCTTGTATAGCATGTTCAGCATGGCGCGCTACTTGTTCGTCGCCACCGGCCACGTCAAGGCGCAGGCGCAAATCGACGCGATCGCCGTGCCGCTGCGGCTCGGCGCGGTGCTGTTGGCGGCGCCGTTCGGGCTGGCCTGGGTCGCCGGCGCCGTGGTGCTGGGCGCGCTGTGCCGCTGCTGGATCACCTGGCGCTACCTGCGCGCGCTGGCCGGGGTCGACCTCGGCGCGACGCTGCGCGCGGCGCGCAAGAGCATGGCGCTGTGCGCGCTGAGCGGCCTGGCGCCGGCGCTGGTGCTGCTGGCGTTGCCGCCGCGCCCCGGCTACCTGCTGCTGCCGCTGGCGCTGGCGGCGGCCGGCGCCCTGTTGGGCTGGATCGCCGCAGTGTTACTACTCAAGCATGAGATCGCCGCCGAATTCGAGCTGGTGCGGCGCAAGGTGTGCGCCCTCGCCGGCGTCGCCATCAAATAGACCGAGACGGGGGAGGGCGCCATGCGCGTGGGCATTTTGTCGTACCCGATGCTGTTCCAGCGCGACGGCGGTCTGCAAATCCAGGTGCGCGAGACGGTCGCGGCGCTGAACCGGCTCGCGCTGGGCGCGCCGCGCCACCTGCAGGTGGAACTGGTCGACCCGACCCGCGACCGGCTCGACAGCTACGACCTGATCCACGTGTTCTCGGCCATCAACGGCAACTACCGCATCGTCGAACTGGCCAGCGAACTGGGCTTGCCGGTGGTACTCTCGCCGCTGCTCTCGCCCGGCTGGAACCACGCCACCGGCGTGTTGGCGCGGCTGGCCGACCGCCTGGCCAGCAAGTTGACGGCCTGGAACGTGCAAACCAGCTACGCCCAGAGCAAGCGCGCGCTGCAACTGGCCGACCTGGTGATCGCGCTGGGCGAGGCCGAGCGCCAGGCCATCGTGACCGGCTTTCAGATCGAGCCGGAGAAAATCGAGGTCTACCCGAACGGCATCAACGCGCACTTCTTCAGCGCCGACGCGGCGCTGTTTCGCAGCGCCACCGGCATCGCCGGCCCCTTTGTGCTGATGGTGGGGGCGATCTCGCCGTACAAGAACCAGTTGGGGCTAGCGCGGGCGCTGGCCGAGGTCGACCTGCCGATCGTCCTGATTGGCGCGGCGCAGCGGCCCGAGCACGGCTACCTGCAACAACTGCTGCGGCTACCGCACGTGAGCTGGCTGGGCGCGTTGCCACACGCCGATCCGCTGCTGGCGAGCGCCTACCGCGCCGCCGCCGTGGTGGCGCTGCCCAGCCACGGCGAGGTGTTCCCGCTGGCGGTGCTGGAGGCGCTGGCGGCCGGCACGCCGGTGGTGATGACGGCGCAAAGCGCGTTGGAGCTGCCCGACGCCGGTTTCGCGATGAAAAAAGTGCGCTGGGACGACGCCGCCGGTCAGCGCCTGGCGATCTGCCAGCTGGTCGGCGCCGCGCCCGACCGCGCCGCCGTGCGCGCGCTGGTCAGCCAGTTCACCTGGGAGCGCGCGGCCGGCCAGATCGCCGAGAGTTACTTCCGCCTCGGCGCCCGCGGGGGGCTACGCCGTGCTGTTTAATTCCGACGCTTTCCTGTTCCGCTACCTGCCGGTGGTGCTGGCCGGCTATTTTTGGCTGGGCCGGCGCCGGGCCAGCTGGGCCGCGGCATGGCTGGCGCTGGCCTCGCTGTTCTTTTACGGTTACTGGGAGGCGCGCTACTGCCGTTGCTGCTGGCCTCGATCACGCTGAACTACGGTTGCGGCCGGGCGCTGGCGGCGGCCGCGGCGGCGCGGCGCAAGGCGTGGTTGTTGGGCGCGCTGGGCGCCAACCAGGCGCTGCTGGCCTACTATAAATACGCCAATTTCTTCGTCGACAGCCTGAACCGGGCCGGCGCTGGCGACTGGGTGGTGCCGGACATCGTGCTGCCGATCGGCATTTCCTTCTTCATTGTTCGTCAGCTACTTCCCGCACTTGATCGCCGGCCCGGTGCCGCACCACAAGGACATAATGGCGCAATTCGCCGAGCCGGCCAATTGCCGGCCGTTGGCATCGAATTTCACCATCGGCCTGTCGATTTTCGTCGTCGGCCAGGTGAAAAAGTGTTGATCGCAGACAACATCTCGCCGATGGTCGGGCCGGTCTACGGCGCCGGCGCCCAGCCGCAGCTGCTGGAGGCGTGGATCGGCACGCTGGCCTACACCTTGCAGCTGTATTTCGACTTCTCCGGCTACTCCGACATGGCGATTGGCCTGTCGCGCCTGTTCGGCGTGAGGCTGCCGCTAAACTTCAACTCGCCCTACAAGGCGCGTGATATCGGTGACTTCTGGCGGCGCTGGCACGCGCCGGCACGCGCCTGCGCCTGTATATCAACCCGACCCATGCGCTGACGCTCGACGCCCTGTACTAGTCCGGCAAATGGGCGCCGATGGAAGCCTGGCAGGGCGCCCTGGCGCGGCTGGCCGAGCGCCACCGCGGGGCCGGCTGCGACCTGCGCCTGTGCGACTTCTCCGGCTTCAACAGCATTACCACCGAGACTATCCCGCAGCTCAGCCGGCGCCGCGAGATGGCCCACTATTGGGAAGCATCGCACTATCGCAGCCATGTCGGGACATGATCCTGGCGCGCATCTTCGGCGCCGCCGAGGCGTTGCCGGCGCCGGCCGACTTCGGCGTAGAACTCGACAGCGCGATGCTGCCGGCGCACTTGGCAAGCTGCCGGGCGCCAACGCCGGCTTCGGCGTCCACCATTCGCTGATCAACGCGGCATCGGCGCGGCCTAGCGGTGCATCGGCGCGTAGCCGAATGGCGCTTATAGTATGATTTATCTTCAGTCAATCAAAACAAGTGAAAAATGAATCATTCGCCACACCGCAGGATATTTCTGCTCGCCGCCGCATCGGTGCCGCTGATGGCCTCCAGCAGCGTCCGGGCCGTCGCGGGCAGCGGCGCGGCGGCCGCCAAAATGCACGTCGCCGTGGCCGTCGCGCAGCTGGCGGAATTGGAAAAAACGCTGGGCGGCCGCCTTGGCGTGTTCGCACTCGATACCGGCGACGGTTCGCAGCTGAGCCACCGAGCCGGCGAGCGCTTCGCGTTTTGCAGCACGGCCAAGGTCATGATCGCCTCCGCCATCCTGGCGCGCAGCGCCCAGGTTGCGGGGCTGCTGCGCCAGCGCGTCCGCTACGCCAAGGGCGAGCTGGTCAACTATTCGCCGATTACCGAACGCCACGTCGGCGACGGCATGACGGTCGCCGAACTGTGCGCCGCCGGCATCCAATACAGCGACAACACCTCGGCCAACCTGCTGATCAAAATCCTCGGCGGACCGGCCGCGGTGACCGCGTACGCGCGCTCGATCGGCGACACCACGTTCCGCCTCGACCGCCTGGAGACGGAACTCAATTCGGCGATACCGGGCGATCCGCGCGACACGACGACGCCGGAGGCGATGGGCCGCAGCCTGCAGCGTGTGGCGCTGGGCGACGCGCTGGCGCCGGCGTCGCGCGAGCTGCTGCAGGACTGGCTGCGCGGCAATACGACCGGCGCCAAGCGGATTCGCGCCGCCGTGCCGGCCGATTGGCAAGTCGGCGACAAGACCGGCACCGGCGACTACGGCACGGCGAACGATGTCGGCGTGGTGTGGCGGCCGAACCGCGCCCCCGTCGTCGTCTCGATCTACACCACGCATGCGGAGAAGGACGCGAAGGCGAGCGACGAGGTGATCGCGGCGGCGGCGCGCATCGTCGTGGCCTGGCTCGGCTAGGCCCGCCCCGGCGGCAAGCGCGTTGCGCCGTCAGCCGCCGCGCCGGGTCAGCACCGCGCAGCCCTTTTCGCAGTCGCGCGCGCTCTGCTCGAACATCGGAAATTCGCTGCGCCAGCGGCGCAGGATGGCCTGCTCGTCGGGCCGGCCGGCGTCGTCGAGGAAGACGCTGCCGCCGGCGCCGATGCGGTGGAACAGCAGCGGTCCGGCCGGGTAGCGCGCCAGCACCCGCGTCGCCAGCGGCGGGCCGTCGATCACCAGCATGTCGATGGCCGGCTCGTCGGGCAGGAAGTCGGGCACGTACCACGGCCAGCTGTCGCTGCCGAGCGCGTGCTCGCGCAGCGGCGCCTCCAGTACCACGGCCCATTCGCTCAGGCCGTGGTGTTGCAGTTGCTGCCGGGTTTGTTCGGCGAAGTGCGGCTCGTGCTCCAGGCTGTAGACCTTGCCGCGCCCGTTCAGCTGCATGCAGCGCGCCAGCACCAGCGTCGAGGTGCCGCTGCTGCATTCGACCACCAGGCGCGGTTTGGCGGCGAAGGCGTGGCGCGCCAGTTCCAGCAGGAAGTCGGGCGAGGCGGCCCAGCCGCGCGTGTCCGGCAGGCTGCGTTCGAGGCGCAGGTCGATGTACAGGCTGTGCAGCGCCTCGAGCTGGCGGAACAGGTTCGCCGGCGTCTGTTTACCTTGGTCGCGCAGTTCGTGCGCCAGCAGGTGGATCAGGCGCACCTTGTGCAGCGTGTACAGGCACAGCAGCGCGAGCGAGAATATCAGCAGGATGGCGGTGATGGGGAACATGGGCGTGGCTCTCTTCAGGTTAGGACTACTTTACTGACGACGTAGCGGAATTTTCCCGAGGCCTCGGGCGGGATTTCGCCGACCTCCTCGATGACGACCAGCACGGCCGCGCCCAGCCTGGCCTTGAAGCCGTGCTCGATCGCCCGCCGCGCCGGCGCGCCGAGCGCCGGCAGCGCCACCAGCAGCACGCGGGTCAGTTCCAGGCTTTCCTGGACGATCTTGAAGGCGCGCACCTGCGGCAGCTCGCGCAGGATGTACACCAGCGCCAGGCCGTGCATGACGGTGCCGTCGTGCGCCACCACGAAGTCGGTGCTGCGGCCCTCGATGCGCTTAAGCAGCGGCAGGCCGCGCCCGCACGGGCAGGGTTGCGGGTCGAGCGCGCCGATGTCGCCGGTGCGGTAGCGGATAAAGGGGAACTCGCGGGTGGCCAGGTGGGTGACGACGATTTCGCCGCTCTCGCCCGGCGCCACCGGCGCGCCGTCGGCGCCGACGATTTCGACGATGATGTCCTCGGCCGTGATGTGCATGCCGCCCTCCGGGCAGGCGTGGGCGATGAAGCCGGCGTCGCGCCCGCCGTAGCCGTTGGCCACCGGGCAGCCGAAGGTGGCGCTGATCAGTTCGCGCTGCTCGTCGTACAGGCGCTCGGAGGTGACGAAGGCGACGCGGATGCCCAGGCCGTGCAGCGGCACGCCGCGGCTGCGCGCGTGGCCGGCGATGCGGCTGAGCGCCGACGGGTAGCCGAACAGCATTTTCGGGCGGATCCGGCGGATCTGGCCGACGAATTCGTCGAGCCGGGCCGGCGACATGTCGAAGGCCGGCAGCAGGGTGCTGCGCATGAGCCGGTCGCGCAGCGCGCGCAGGCGGTCCTGCGCCTTCAGTTCGATCGGCGAACCCCACACCACCACCTCCGGGTCGCCGATGTCGACGCCCCACCAGCGCGTGGCGCGCCATTTCGCCGCGACGTCGTGGCTGACGCGCTCGCGGCCGAGGTAGAACACCAGCGGCTCGCCGCTGGAGCCGCCGGTGTTGCAGCGGCTCAGGGGGCCGGCGCGTTCGGACTTGAAGCCGTCGCGCGCGGCGCTGATGGCCGCCTTGTCGAGCAGCGGCAGGCGCCGCAGGTCGTCGAGCCGGTACAGGTCGGCGGCGTCGAAGCCGAGCGCGGCGAATTGGGCGCGGTAGTGCGGCACGTGCGCCTGGGCGTGCGCCAGCAGCGCGCGCAGGCGCGCCAGCTGGCATTGCCGCAGCCGCGCCGGGCTCCACCACTGCGACTGTTCCAGCTGGCGCCGCAGCGCCACGCTGGCGTGCCGTTTGGCGCGTTCGTGCAGCGGAAACAGCAGCGCCGCCCGCAGCGCGGTGCGCCAGCCGGGCCGGCGCGCCGCGCGCAGGCGCCGGTAGTGCGCCAGCAGCAGCGGCGCCACCTGCTGCCAGTCGAACTGGCGCACGTGCGCCTGCCCGGCGGCGGCCAGGCGGCGCGCGCTGGACGGGTTGCGGATCAGCGTCAGCAGCGCCTGCGCCATGGCCTCGGCGTCGCCCGGGCGCACCAGCAGCGCGGTGACGTCGTGTTGCAGCAGCGCCGGGATGCCGCCGACGTCGGTGCTCACCAGCGGCACGCCGCAGGCCAGCGCCTCCAGCACCGAGATGGGCATATTGTCGGCCAGGCTGGGGTTGAGCACCAGGTCGGCCTGGTGGTACAGCAGCGGCATGTCGGCGTTGTCGACGCGCCCGGCGAAGCGCAGCGCCGCCGCCACGCCGAGCTGCTGCGCCAGTTGTTCCAGCGCGCCCCGTTCGGGGCCGCTGCCGGCCAGCAGCAGTTGCGCGTCCGGACAGGCGCGCAGCACGATGGCGAAGGCGCGCAGCGCGCTGGCGTTGTCGTAGACCGCCTCGAGGTTGCGCGCCACCAGCACCACCGGACCGGCGTGCGCTACGCGCCCCGGCGCGAAGCGGCCCAGGTCGACGATGTTGGGAACGATCTGGGTGGCGTAGCCGTGGCGCTCGAAGACGCCGGCCAGGAACGCCGACGGCACCACGACGGCGTCGGCCAGGCGCAGGCTCAGGCCGACCAGCCAGCCGCGTCGCGCCAGGAAGGCCTCGGCCTCGCCGCCGCGGTAATTCACCAGCACCGGCTTGCCCTTCAGGCGCGCCAGCCAGATCGCCGGGGCCGCGTACAGGTGCCAGGACCAGCCGGAATTGGCCATCACGTGGAACAGGTCGACGGTGTCGACCACGCGCCACAGGCGCCACAGGTAGCCGGCCAGCCGCGCCGCCGCGCGCAGGCCCTTGACGCGCGCCAGCCAGGCCGGCCGCTGCGGCGCGTTGAGCTGGATCAGTTGTACCGAGGCGCCCTCGGCGCGCAGCAGCGCGGCCAGTTGGCGGGTCTGGTTGGCCATGCCGCCGGACGGCGGCGGCAACGGCCCCAGCAGGGCGAGGCGCAGGCCGGCCAGTCTCATGGCTTGCGCCCGGCCAGCAGGCGCGCGTAGACGGCGCCGTAGCGCGCCACGCTGGCGCCCCAGTTGCGTTCGTTTTCGACGTAGTCGCGGGCCGCCTGGCGCAGCGCCGGCCAGCTGTCGGCGCGGCGCAGCAGGCCGGTGACGGCGTCGGCCAGCGCGTTGGCGTCGCCTGCGGCGAACAGGATGCCGGTCTTGCCGTCGGCGATCAGTTCGCGGTGGCCGCCGACGTCGGAGGCCACCACCAGGCGGCCCTGGGCCATCGCCTCCAGCGGTTTCAACGGCGTGACCAGGTCGGTCAGGCGCATCGCCAGGCGCGGGTAGACCAGCACGTCGAGCAGGCGGTAGTAGTCGGCGGTGTGGCGCTGCGCCACGCGCCCGGCGAAGATTACTTGGCCGGCCACGCCCAGGCGCGCGGCCAGCGCCTTCAGTTCGGCCTCCTGCGGGCCGCCGCCGACCAGCAGCAGGCGCATGCGCGGGAAGGCCGCCAGCATGCGCGGCAGCGCCCGTAGCAGCAGCGCCAGGCCCTCGTAGGCGTAGAACGAGCCGATGAAGCCGACCACCGGCGCGCCGTGCGGGTCCGGCGCCAGGCCCAGCGCGCCGGCCAGCGGCGAGGCCGCGGCGCCCTGGCCGGCCGCGGCCGTGGCGCCCAGTTCGGCCGCCTCGACCGCGTTGGGGATCACGGTGATGTTGGCGGCGGCGATGCCGCGTTGGCGCATGTCGCCGCGCAGGCCCTCGCAGATGGTGGTGACGGCGTCGACGCGGCGCAGCGCGTAGCTTTCCAACGCCCGCGTCAGGCGGTAGCGCAGGCCGCCGGCGCGGCTGGTGCCGTGGTCGACGGCGGCGTCCTCCCAGAAGGCGCGCACTTCATAGACCACCGGGATGCCCAGCGCGCGCCCGACGCTGAGCGCGGCCAGCGCGTTCAGCGCCGGCGAGTGGGCGTGCAGGATGTCGGGCGCGGTCAGCGTGGCGACCTGGTGCAGGCGCCGGGCCAGGCCGAGCACCACGCCGACCTGGCCCAGCAGCGGCAGGCTGGCCCACCAGGCGGTGGCGGGCGCGGTGCGGTAGAACAGCCAGCCGTCGACCTGCTGCTCGGCGGCGTCGGTGGCGCCCTGTTTGGCGCTGGTCAGATGGGCCGTGCTCCAGCCGAGCGCGCGCTGCTGGCGCAGGATGGACAGGGTGCGGAAGGCGTAGCCGCTGTGCAGCGGCGCCGAGTGGTCCAATATGTGCAGGATGCGCATGCAATTCCCGTGTCTCTGTCGATAGTTAGGTGGGCGGGCCGGCGGCGTTGAAAATCAAGCCGGGGCAAAGCGCCGGGCTCGGAGCTTCAGGTCCGGCCGCGGGGTCACGCCGCCGGTTTGAAGGATGTCAACGCCGTAGCCGCCCAACCCAGAGCCCGTTAGCCTATGATTGATAGGTTTGCGGCCGGGCCTGTTGATGCCGGTCAATGGTCGGGGAAGTAGCGCCGGCAAGCGTACGCGGCAGCACTTGGCGCAGGAAGGATTCGAACATCAGCAGCGACCACAGGGCCGCGCTGTGGTCGCGCCGGCCGCTGTCGTGCTGCGCCAGCAGCGTGCGCACGCAGTCCATATTGAACATGCCGGTGTCTGCCAGGGTCGGCGCCAACAGGCGCGCGCGCAGCCGCTCGCGCAGCGGGCCGCGCAACCAGGCCGCCAGCGGCACCGAAAAGCCCATCTTCTTGCGGTACAGGATCTGCTCGCTCAGATAGGGCCGCAGCGCCTTCTTGAGCAGGTATTTGCCTTCGCCGCCGCGCAGTTTCAGCCGCGGCGGCAGGCCGGAGATCCATTCGACCAGTTCGTGGTCGAGCAGCGGCGAGCGCACCTCCAGCGCGTGGGCCATGCTGGCGCGGTCGACCTTGGTGAGGATGTCGCCGGGCAGGTAGGTTTTCAGGTCGAGGTACTGGACCTGCGACAGCGGGTCGCGCGCCGGACTGGCCTTGGCGTGGCGGCGCAGCACCTCGACGGCGCGGTAGCCGTCCAACTGGCGCAGCAGGTCGGCGCTGAACAGCTGCGCGCGCAGCGCGTCGGGCATCAGCGACACGCTGTGGAAGTAGGCGTCGACGCTGTCGCGCGCCAGCGCCTCGAAGGTGGTCTTGGCGCGCAGCGCGCGCGGCGCCCAGTCGGCCTTCGGGTAGAGCCGCCCGAGCAGGCCGAAGGCCGGCCGGCGCAGGCCCAGCGGCAGCAGCGCGCGCAGGCGCTCCTCGTGCAGGTGGTAGCGGTAGCGCCGGTAGCCGGCCAGGTTCTCGTCGCCGCCGTCGCCCGACAGCGCCACCGTCACGCGCTGGCGCGCCAGCTGGCAGACGCGGTAGGTCGGCAGCGCCGAGCTGTCGGCGAACGGTTCGTCGTACAGCGTGGCCAGCTGGTCGATCAGGGCGAAGTCGTCCTGTTCGACCTGCAGCGCGTGGTGGCGGGTGGCGTAGCGCTGCGCCACCATGTCGGCGTAGGCCGATTCGTTGAAGGCCGGGTCGCCGAACGAGATCGAGCAGGTGTTGACCGGTTCGCCCATGGCGCCGGCCATCAGCGCCACCACGGCGCTGGAATCGACGCCGCCGGACAGGAAGGCGCCCAGCGGCACGTCGGCCACCAAGCGGATGCTGACGGCCTCGCGCAGGCGCGCCAGCAGCTCGTCGCAGGCGGCGGCCTCGCTGGCGGGGTGGTGCGGGGCGAACGGCACGTCCCAGTATTGGCTGGGCGCCGGCAGCGGAGGGGGGGGGGGGGGTAGTGGGAGTGTGTGGGCGGGTGGTAGTGTTGGGGTGGCGCGGGGGAGCGTGCGTGGGTGTGACGCGTAGCCACAGGAGAAGCAGTAT